>CAUQJU010000328.1:0-2504 GCA_963518005.1 uncultured Campylobacter sp. | reverse complement strand
TCTCCCGTGCAGCATTTGCCGCCGCACCGCTCGCACTTGCTAGCGTCAAATTCATAACCAAAGCCGCTTTGTCTTAGCAAACTCACTCTAGCGCGTCCTTGCTTTGCGTATTTGCCGCGGTAAAAATTTGGGCCGCCTTTTTGCTATAAACTCCGCCTTCAAAAACGAAAATCGCAGGCAAAATTTGAGCTAAGGATTTTGAGCTTTTTTTAGCCTCGATGAGTGCTAAATTTGCCGCGCCGTCCGCCTTTGGATGCACGAAGCAAAGCCTAGTAAGCGTAAATTTAAACTCGCTCAAACAAAGTAAAATTTCAGCTAGGCGCTTAGCGTCGTAACAAAAGCTAAAAACTCCGCGCGGCTTTAGGAGCGAATTTGCCCTGCTTACAAGCTCTCTAAGGGGCAAATTTTCGCTATATCTAGCGGTGCGCAGATGTTCGTTTTCGCTTTTTTTCGCGCCGTCGTGGTAAAAGGGCGGGTTTGAGACGATGAGATCATATCTTTTTTCGCTCTTAAATTTAGCAAAATCAGCCGTTATAAACTCAGCTTCAAGCCCGTTTTGGCTAGCGTTTGCGGCGGCTAAATTTACGTTAGCTTCTAAAATATCAAGCAAGCTAAGCGAAATTTTAGGAAAATCGCGCTTTAAAAGCAGTCCCAAAACCCCGCTACCGCAGCCGACGTCTAGCACCTCGCCGCGCACGCCGCCCTCACGGATAAAGTCATACAAAAACATCGTGTCGCTGTTGTAGCGGTAGCCGTTTTTAGGCTGAGTGATTATCATCTATAGACCTTTATGATAAAGCCCTGCTTATCCTCGGATGTTATTATGTCGTTGCTGTAAGATATACGCGAAAAGTCGCCGAATTCGTCTTTTATCAGCTCTCCGGCGACCTTAGCGCGCTCCTTGCCGATACCGAAATTCGCATACGAATCGATCTTTTCAAGTTCGTCTTGAGGGATAGTTTTAGCTGCTTTTGAGGTGGCGATAAAGTTACCGCGGCTCACTATCGGCGTGATTTCAAAATAATAATTTGAATTATAGCTCTGTAAAAAGTCGCTTACTTTATTTTTGCACGTTTGCGTCGGCTTATCCGAGCCCGCGCTCATATCCGTACACTCGACGGAGGCGATGAAAACCACCTTTTTAGGCACTTCGGCTCTAAAATTTAGCTGAATTATCTTTTTTAGGTTTTCGTTTTCGCTCATTAACTCCTCGTTTTTAGCCATTATTTGCGCTACTTCGCCCTTTGCGAGATTTCTTTGCGCGCTGGTTTTAGCTAAATTTTCCTTTGTTTGATTTAGGTTTTGCGCCTCGTTTAGCGCTTGTTTTTTTAGCTCCGCTATCTCCTCGTCTTTTTTTGCTATTTGGTTTGTTAGCTCGTTTATTTGCTCTTTGAAGCTCTCGTTTGATTTTAGATTTTCATCGACTAGAGCAGTGATTTTATTGTTTAAGATTTTATAGTTTTGGATATTTTTTTTACCGGCGGCGATCTCGTCTGCTAGCAGCTCTTTTTGGGCGATTAGCGATTCGTTTAGCTCCGAGATTTTGGCGTCTGATTTTTGCAAAAGCTCGTCTTTTTTAGCCGATTGCTCTACTAGCTCGTCTACTTTGGCTTGATGGTCGTTTTGAGCGCTAATCGCGTTTTGACGAACATTTTCGAGTTCTATTTTTAGCGCGTCTATTTGAGCTAAAAGCTTTTGCGATTCTTTTTCAAAGTCCTGCGATTGTTTTTCTATTTTTGCGTTTAGCTCGCTATTTGCCGTATTCAGCTCGTCATTTACCGCATTTAGATTATCTTTTGATTCGGCCTTTTTATTTGCGATTTCAAGACTTGCTTCAAGCTCGGTTATTTTTCTTTTGCCCGCATTTAGCTCTTTTTCTAGCGATGAAATTTGATTTTTGTTAGAGCTTTGTAGCGATGAAATTTGGGCGTTAAATTCGCTCGAAACCCTCTTTATCTCGCTATCTTTTAGCCCTAGTTCGCTCATTAGCCTTGCGTTTTCGTTCTTTAGTTTCGTCGCCTCCGCCGTTGCCGTTTTTAGCTCATTTTCAAATTTTGCCTTGCTAGTTTGTGCTTCGTTTTTTAGCGCTTCGTTTTGAACTTCTAGCCGTTTTAGCGCATTTTGATTTTCGTTTTGCGTTTTAGCGCTTGATTTGTCAAATTCGCTCTGCTTTTTTTCAAGCTGGGCTTTTAGATTTTTTATCTCTGCTCGTAGCGAAGTTAAATTTTGCTCTAAATTTTTATTTTTCTCGTTTTGTTCTTGCGCTTTGGCTAGTTTTTTATTTAACTCATCGATCGCGCTTAGACGCTGTTTGTCGTTAGCGCCGGCGGCTTGCTTTCGTCTAGCTTCCAGCTCGGCTTTTTGCTCGTTTAGCTGATTTGTTATCTCTAGATTTTTACCGACTAGATCGAGGTTGTCATCGTATAGAAGCTTGTTTTGCGATCGCAGAACGCGTATTTGTTCTTTTAGATCGGACTCGTTTCCCAAAACGGGCGCATCGGTAT
>CAUQJU010000327.1:0-2506 GCA_963518005.1 uncultured Campylobacter sp. | reverse complement strand
CAGTAGTGATAGTATCGTTGCCTGCGCCTAAATTTACGGTTACGTCGTTGGTTTGGGTTGCATTAAACGTAACTTTATCGTCGCCTGCGCCCGAGTCGATCGTTTTTAGACCCGTGGAGCCGATGGTTATCTTGTCTCTAGTAGCGGAGCCCTTGATAGTCGTTAGTAGAGTATTTGCGGCTACCGACTCTATATTGGTTATTCCGCTAACATTGTTGTACTCGCTTGCATCTACGCTCTTTACCTTATTCATATTGAGTAGTTTTACGTACATAGTAGTTACGTCGTCTACTCCCGGATGAGCTGCGAGTATGCTATCTGGGTTAGTTATACCGCCTTTTAGAGTGATGGTTTCGGTAAAGTCATTAGCGGTGGTAGCATTGGTTATACTTCCTTTAGCATTTGTTACATTAGCTACGAAGTCTTTGTTTTCATTAGAAGCCGTAGCGTCGAGGTCTTTGATAACATGATATATCCAAGTCACATCGTTACCGGCATAGCCTTTGAAATTTAAGTTATCTTGACTCTCAAGCAGAATTTTATTTCTATCAGGCACAGTTATGTGGCTATTTACCGGAGCTATAACGTTGCTAAAGTCTAAGTCCATCGTTCTAGCCGTAAGCAATCCGATTTCTAACTTTTGTAAATAGTCGTTCGTGCCGGTATTTATGCTTAGATTACCTTTTGGTGCATTTATATGGCCAAACATACCGCTATGCCGGGTTAGCATTAGGTCACTAAATCCATTAGCCTTGATAGTTATATTCTTGTTTGCGCTCTGTATCTCACCAAAAAATTTAGCCGTAGCGTCTAGTTGATTTGCAGAGATGTTTATGTCTACATCGCCATCTACACCGCGAACAGACGCATCGCTCGTAACATTTGTTCCAACTTTCAATGTCTTTTGCCCAGAAGCCTTTATTGTAACACCACCACCCTCATTTTTGGTTACGCCTTTAATTTCAGCTTCGCTACCAGGTATGTTTGATGAAATGGTAATATTTATATCACCCTTAGTGTCAGATGTTGTTCCGCTGGCTCTTATTTCACCTTCTATAGTAGCCTTTTTTATGTTTGAGAAAGTAACATCTATGCCTTTTTTGTTTGCAGTTAAATTTTTATACGTCACTTTAGCATCTGTTATCCCGTTAGCCGCACCTGCATTTATGTTTATGCCGTTAGTAGCTCCGGTTATAGACTCAAATTTAGCTTCGCTTCCGGTTCTAGTAGCCGTCGTATTTAGATTTACCGCGCCGCTCACGGTTATAGAATCAACCGAAGTATCGAAGTCTAAGCTCTTATAATCGCTTATATTCGCGTTTAGGCTACCGCTTATAGCTACCGTACCGCTTAAAGTTACGTTGCCGTCTGTTATATCAGAGTTTGCGCTGTGGTTTATCGTTAAATTTCTAGCATTTATAGCTCCGCTAGATGCGCCAAATGTTGCGCTTGACCCTGCCTGAGTAAATTTAGTCGTTAAATTTACGTCGCCGTTTGCGTAGATATTTCCAGTCGTTAGCGTCTTTTGTCCCGTAGCGTTTATGCTTACGTCGTTAGCTTTAGCAGTATCGCTTTCGCCTATTTGTCCGTAGGTTACCGTAGCGTTTTCTTTATCCGTAGTAGAGGTTAGGCTTACGTTTCTAGTCGTGATTATTTTATCTGATGCCGCTACGCTTAAATCTTTTAGGCTCTGGGCGTTTAGAGTAATGTCTTGGGTACCTTGAAGCGGGTATCTTCCATCGGTGGCAGTTCCTACCCGAGCTAGGGTTACGCTAGTGTTTTCTCCAGTGCCTTTTAAATTTATTAGGCTTAAGCCTTTAAGAGGGTTTGTAGAAGTACCATAGTTTCCTTTAGTTTCTATATCTAGGATTTTTAGATTGCCCGTATCGCTGCCGTCTAGGTTATGACCGAAAGCCTTATCGGTTTTATTTACTATTTTTATCTTTTCTAGAGCCGTAGCGTTATTTACGAACATATTTAGACCGACAGGAGCGACATCTACTTTTTCTACGTTATAGTTTAGCTCTTTTAACGTAGAGGAGTTTACTGAAATATCAGTAAAGTTTTTAGCCGTATCGATGTTTACGTTTAGCTTGGTAGTACCCTCTGCCGTTAAAGTAGTCGATCTTGAGTTTTTGATGTTTAGATTTTCAAACGTAGGGGTGTTTTGTATCCCTATCTTAGTTTCGCTTGCGGACGTAGTACCTGCATCTACGTTTACGGTTTTTATCTTTGAGTTGATGGCTATAACTTGAGGGACATAGCCGTCGTTGCTTTTTACACCTAGAGTATCTATCTCTTGAGCTCTGCTAAAGTCCAAATTTGCGACGCTTGTATTCACATTTACGTTTAATGTCTCTACTCCAGTCATCTCTACGTGTTTGTTTCCGCTTATGGTATTTATGATATTTACTACGTCTCTACCCGCTCCTCCGTTAATCGGTATAATAGCTCCCGTAGCTCCGGTTACGTTAAAGGTATCGTCTTGAGAGCTGCCTATTATGTG
>CAUQJU010000326.1:0-2510 GCA_963518005.1 uncultured Campylobacter sp. | reverse complement strand
AGACCCGCATCCTGAAAATGTAAAATTTAAGCCTATTTACGCTTTTTTGTAAATTTGGAGCTTTAAAATTTAGCGACGGCGCCTAGTCGCTTAAAAGCTAGCAAAAAAGAGCGACGAAAAATCAGCCGTCTGCATAGTCGTTTTACCCGCTCGTTTTCTTGCTTTGCTTTTTTGCCGCGCAAATTATTTTTATAAATTTTAGCTTTAATGATTAACTTAAATAAATAATGATAAAATGGCGATAAAGTTACAAAAGAAGGTCGATGCAAAATTTAGAATCTAAGAGCAAGGCAACTCGCTACCTCATTTTACATATCGTCGTGCTTGTTATATGTTCGTGTATAGCCGTTTGTTTTATATTTTATAATAAATTTCAAGACTCCGTCAATTACCCTTCAAACATCGGTATGGACGCTAAAGCCGAAGCATATATGAACGTAGTAGAAATGATTTATAAACAAGTGGCTAAGAGCGATATCAACGAGTTTCAAAGGTACGCCGAAGCGGCTAATTCTGTACCTGCTTGGATATTTAAGCAAACCGGAGACAAAAACGAACTTACGGTGCTTGCCAGCTCGCAGCATCCTAATTTAATAGGCGAAATTTTGCCCTATAAATTTTGCGATATGGACTCTAGGGCGCATGCGGATTTGGAGCAAAAAGGCGTTTATAAGCGCATTCGTCTGATTGCGGATAATAAGGCCGAGGTTTGCTATTTTAAAAAAACCGACGGCGTGATACTGGGCTACGATATGGTTCACGCGGTAAAAATTTCAGGCTTTGACGACCCGCGTTTTTTTACTTGGCTTGCCGTAAATATGAAAAATACCGTTTTAGTTACCCTTATTATGATGCTTATTTGCGTGTTTCAGTATTGGCTCTTTTTTAGAAATATCAAAAACAGTCAAATCTCTCTCATGAAAACAAATGCTAGGCTACTAGCCAATAACTCCGAGATGCAAAAGCGCCTATATAGCGACGCGCTCACGGGGCTACCTAACAAAACGGCTTTGGAGCGCGACGTAGCGACTATGAAGAGTCCTAAAATCGTAGTCGTGGATATAGACGAGTTTAGAAAGATGAATAACTATTTTGGCGCCGAGGCTTGCGATCAAATTTTACTTAAAATGGCGCAAATAGCTAGAAAATTCGCAAAGGATAACGACATGGCGGCTTACCGCGTGGGGCCTGACCAGTTTGCTCTAGTCGAAAACGCCGATTATTTCATAGATAGATACGAGGATTTGGCAAGCGAGCTTTTAGAAAGCATAAAAGGGCTGATCATAGACGTGTCTAAAGACGGCGGCGAGCAAATCGAGATAGAGATATACTGCACTGCGGGCTTTGCGCTAGATGAGACCGATACGCTTAAAAAAGCTACGACGGCGCTTGAGTTTGCAAAGCAAAGCGGCAAGGATTTCTTTTGCTACTTTAAAAACATTGACGACACTCCTCAATACGCCGAGCAAATCAAGCGATCAAATATGATACGAAACGCTATAATAAACGATAAAATCGTACCATTTTATCAACCGATATTTAACAAAGACGGCAAGGTGTTAAAATACGAAACGTTAATCCGTATCCAAAATAGCTCTGAAATCATCTCACCGAGCGTTTTTTTAGAGGTTTCAAAGCGCATCAAGCGCTACACCGATATCGAAAAAATGCTAATCGAAAAGAGCTTTAAGCTAATCAAAGACAAACCTAGCGCTATCATCTCGGTAAATTTATCCGGACGCGATATGACCGACGGCGACGTGAGCGCGTTTATCATCGAGAGGCTAAACAGATACAAGATCGCCTCAAGGGTGATATTTGAGATACTAGAGGATGAAAATATAGAAAATATCGAGCGCATCGGCGCATTTATCGAACGCGTGCGAAGGATGGGCGCAAAGATCGCCATAGATGATTTCGGCTCGGGCTATAGCAACTTCTCCTATATCCTAAAGCTAAAGCCAGACTACATCAAAATAGACGGCTCGATCATCAAAAATATAGACTCTAGCGAGGATTCTCGGGCGATAGCTAGCGCGATCATAGCCTTTGCTAACCAGCTAGATATCACCGTAATAGCCGAGTTCGTCCACTCAAAAGAGGTGTTTGATACCTGCGTGCGCCTGGGCGTGGACGAATTTCAGGGCTTTTATCTAGGCGAACCGAGAGATAGTCTGCTGGAGTAACAAGGCGGGTAAAACGCCGTCAGGTACGTTCGCGGTCGTCCGGTAATGCGCCTGCGCCAAAAAACCGCAATATCGAGGTCGGTAAATCGCCGTCCTATGCGGCTAAATTTGCTCGCGCCTATGCCGCCCGTATCAGCTAAAACCCGTAAAGACTGCGGCCTAAGAGCGTTTAGCCAAACCGCCCCGATTAAGAGGTTTTAAAACGGGAGCTTAAGAAGCAGCTTTTATTCTCAAGGGTGCCGTGAAAATTTATACGAGTTTTTATCACGCTTACTTAAAGTTTTTATTTGTTTAAATTTACTCTACTTTTGGTCTGCTTTATTT
>CAUQJU010000325.1:0-2510 GCA_963518005.1 uncultured Campylobacter sp. | reverse complement strand
ATGCTCAAAAAATCTCCGCTTGAAACGCCATATATCGTGCAGATAGCAGGCAGCGACGCGGATATCGTCAAAAAAGCGGTGGAGATTTTAAACGGTATCGAAGGCATCGACGGTATCGATCTAAACTGCGGCTGCCCCGTGCCAAAGGTCGTCAAACAGTCCGCAGGCTCTGCTCTGCTAAAAGATATCTCGAACCTAAAACGCATCGTAGAAACCATCAAAAAAACCTCAAATAAGCAAATGACCAGCGTCAAACTGCGCCTGGGCTTTGATGAAAAAATACCCGAAATTTTAGCCATCGCCGCGCAGGATGCAGGAGCGGACTACATCGCATTTCACGGACGCACGAGAGCGGGCGGCTATACGGCTGCGGTAGACTACGCCGCGATCGGCCGAGCCAAAGAGGCCGTAACCATCCCCGTCATCGCAAACGGCGACATCTCGCCCGAAAATGCAGCCGATGTGCTAAATTTAACCAACGCCGACGCGCTAATGATAGGACGCGCCTGCATCGGCAAGCCGTGGGTTTTCCACGAGATAAAGACGGGCGGCAGTATCGACGCGGCAATGAAAAAGGCGATCATATTGGCGCATTTTGACGCGATGATCGAGCACTACGGCGAGCACGGAGCGGCGATCTTTCGCAAGCACCTACACCGCTACTCCAAAGGCATAGACGGCGCAAGCGCCTTTCGCGACGAGATAAACCATATCGCCGAGCCTGACATCCTGCGCCAAAAAATCCAAGCCTTTTTCTAACCATGCAAGGCTACATCCTGCACACGCAAAAAGTGCGCGACGAGGACCTGCTCGTCTACATCCTCACGCCCTCGCTGCTAGTCAAATCCTACCGCTTCTACGGCGCGCGCCACTCAAACGTCCTGCAAGGCTACAAGATCGACTTTGAGCTCGAAGGCGGCGAAAACTTCCTCCCGCACCTGCGCAGCGTCCTGCACCTAGGCTACCGCTGGCTGCTCTCGCGCGAGCGGCTACTCGCATGGCAGCAGTTTATGCGCCTACTCTACGCGCACCTGCGAGACGTCGAGCAGATAGACGAGGTGTATTTTCGTGAGCTCGAGCTTTGCGCCTCGCGCTTTGACAGGGGCGCTCCCAAACGCCTACTCATCGAGAGCTACGTGCGCATTTTAGAGGCCGAGGGCAGGCTACATGACGAGCTTTTTTGCTTTATCTGCGACGAACCCGTAGATGATAGCGTGGCGCTAGCCAGGAGCTTCTTGCCCGCTCACGAGCACTGCGCCGCACAAAAGGGTTTTGCGTTAGAAAAGATAAAAATGCTCTTTAGCGAGCGCTCTACGCTGCTGCTTGACGATGACGAGATAGACGCGCTCTACTCGGTTTTGCTTCAGGGACTTTGAGTCGCTTGCAAAATTTATACGAGTTAAATTTCGCCAAACTCTCTTAAATCAGCAAACTTAATTTAGCTTTAAAAATTCGCCCCGCTTCACGAAGCTATCGCCTACGGACTAGCTAACGGGCTAAATTTAGAGCGCCTAACGATGAGCTCAGACGGCAACGGTAGCGTGCCTAGATTTGACGAAAATGGCGCGCTGGTGGGCTACGGCTGCGCCTCGTGCGAGACGAATTTAGAGGTCATTCAAGCCTGCGTGAAAAATAAAATCCTAACTATCCCGCAAGCTCTAAGCATGATGGGCAAAAACGTCGCAAAATACCTAAATTTAAACGGCAAAGGCGAGATAAAAGTAGGTTTTGACGCTGATTTTGCGGTATTTGACGAAGCTCTAAACCTAGATAGCGTGATCGCGAAAGGGGAGTTTTGCGTGAGAGAGAACAAGCTCGTGAAAAAGGGATTTTTTGAGTGAAGTTATTAGAGCTAGCCTAATGTAAGCGCATGAATTTACTCAAATCGGCTATTTGTACGCTATTTGTAAAAATTTAATTAGCACGGCTAAATTTAAGTACGTTTGCGCCTTTGGTTAGAAAATTTAGCTTGCGTATTTATTATAAACGCAAACCTCTAGTTAAATTTATTCATTAGATTAGGCTTTACCGGGCGGGTAAATTTGCATACGGTTCTACGGACGCTAGGCTTAATCTAGCTTTTTACTGTTTTACCGTTTTTGCTAGTTATTTCTTATTAGACGCATAACGCAAGAGTCTAATGCGCGTAGTAAAAATACTAGGCTTTAAGCCGGGTATTTAGCTAAGCGCATTTGCGGTTAAATTTATCAGGCCGCTTTAAATTTAAATCTATTTTACGAGTATATAAGCGTAGCTACTCGTTTTTTAATTTAGCGTTTAGTTTAAAGCTCTTTTGCCCTGGTTTAGATTTTTAGATAGCTTGCGGGGTTTTTGGGTAAATTTACGCGTAGGCTAAATATAAAGCGTTTTTGGATCGCTTAAGGCGGATTTACGCCTTATAGACGTAAATCCTAAGAGGAGAATTTATTAAGAGTTGGTTATCTCTAGTAGCTTGGTTACGCCGTCGGTATCGGTTATGACGTTTCCGTTTAGGACGTCGTAGTTTGATA
>CAUQJU010000324.1:0-2520 GCA_963518005.1 uncultured Campylobacter sp. | reverse complement strand
CGATTTGCGGATTGTTTTTAGATTTTTCGATAACCTCTACTTTAGCGCCAGCTTGAACTCTATAAGAAGGAATATCTACTCTCTTGCCGTTTACTAAAATATGTCCGTGAGTAACTAGCTGACGAGCGAAGCGGCGAGTCGTCGCAAAGCCCATTCTGTAAACTACGTTATCTAATCTTTGTTCTAAAAGCTGTACCAAAAGCGCACCGGTATTTCCCTCGCGGCGAGCGGCCTCTTGGAATAAGCGGCGGAATTGCTTCTCGCTAATGCCGTACATAAATTTAGCTTTTTGTTTTTCGCGAAGCTGCAAGCCGTATTCGCTTATCTTGCTTCTTCTTTGTCCGTGTTGTCCCGGAGCGTAAGGTCTTTTGTCAAGCGCGCTCTTACCTGCCAAGCGACGCTCGCCTTTTAGCGCCAAACTAACGCCGAGTCTTCTTTCTAATTTTTCAACGGGTCCTCTATATCTAGCCATAATAATTCTCCTAAATTTCTAATTATACGCGGCGGCGTTTCGGCGGTCTGCAACCATTATGCGGAAGCGGAGTTATATCTTTTAAAAACGTTACTTTTATACCCTCTACCGCGCCTACGCTCTTGACTGCGGTCTCTCTGCCGCTGCCAGGACCTTGTACTTTGATACCTACTTCTTTTATACCGTGCTCTTTTGCTTTAGTTAGAGCGTCTTCGACTGCTTGTTGGGCTGCGTAAGGAGTTGATTTTTTACTTCCTTTAAAGCCCAGTCCGCCAGCACTGCTCCAAGCGATAGCATTACCCATCTCATCGGTAACCGTTACCATAGTGTTGTTAAAAGTCGCGCTTATATAAACGATACCTTTAGCGATACTTTTTCTTACAATTTTCTTTTTAACTACTTTTCTTTTTGCCATCGCTTATCCTTATTTAGTCGCAGCGCCGACTGTTTTGCGCTTGCCTTTTCTAGTTCTAGCGTTTGTTTTAGTCTTTTGACCGCGCACCGGAAGACCTTTTCTGTGTCTTAGACCGCGGTAGCTTCCCAAATCCATAAGAGCCTTGATATCCATAGCGACGCTTTTTCTAAGGTCGCCTTCCACCACATGATGCTCTTGGATCTCTTTGCGGATAGCCGCAGCCTCGTCTTCGGTTAGATCATTTACTCTTTTGTCATAAGAAATTTTGGTAGCATCCAAAATTTGACGAGATTTGTGAAGACCTATACCGTAAATATAGGTCAAACCGTATTCGATTCTCTTTTTCTTTGGTAAATCCACACCTGCGATACGTGCCATGCCTTATCCTTGTCTTTGTTTATGTTTTGGATTTTCGCAGATTATGCGAACTACGCCTTGGCGCTTGACAATTTTGCACTTGTCACACATCTTCTTTACAGAAGGACGAACTTTCATTCTAGTCTCCTAAAAATTTATTCCACTTTTAGGCTGCATCAGGTTTAACGAAATTTTAAACCAACTATTTTCAAAACAAGTGGTGGGCTTTGAAAACAATTCTTCATACAGCAATTTGTCGCAAAGGGCTGAGTATAGCCAAATTTAGCTTTTAACTTACTTATGTCGGTAAATTATCCTGCCCTTATCCAGACTGTAGGGCGTTAGCTCCACCTTTACGCGGTCTCCAGGCATTATTTTTATATAATGCATCCTCATCTTGCCCGCAATATGACACAAAATCACGTGTTTGTTGTCGAGCTCGACCTTAAACGTCGCATTTGGCAGCGCCTCGATGACGTTGCCGTCGATCTCTATGACGTCGTCTTTTGCCACTTAACTCCTTTTTGTTAAATTTACTTTCGCCGCCGGGCGGAAGTTTGAAATTAAAATTTTAACTCACCACAAATTAAAATTTTAAAATTTACAAGTCGCGCGAACGATTTGTAAATTTTAAAATTTTACGCTAGGCTTAAGATCTCCGCACGTCCGTTCACGACTGCCATGCAGTGCTCATAGTGGCTGGTTCTTAGCCCGTCTTTGCTAGTTACTTTCCATTTGTCGTGACCGATTACGGGAGTGCCGTCTTTTTGGCAGATCATCGGCTCCACGCAAAATACCATTCCGTTTTTGATTTTCGGCCCCGATTTTGGGCTACCACCCTCTAAATAATTTAAAATTTGCGGATCTTCGTGCGGGCGTCTACCGATGCCGTGACCGCAAAATCCAGTTAACGGAACGAATCCGCGAGCTCTTATAAATTTCTCGATTTCAAAACTAAGCTCTTTAAAGTGCATTCCCGCTTTTACGGTATCTATCGCAAAATATAACGCATCTTTAGCGCAAGCGATTAGTTTTTCGTCCTCGCGCGAAATTTGACCTACGCCCCAGGTCCTAGCCGAGTCGCCGAAGTATCCGTTCAAATTTGAGCCAATATCGACGCTTACGATGTCGCCTTCTTGTAGTTTGTATTCGTTCGGGATTCCGTGGATGACTACTTCGTTTACGCTGATACAAGCGGCGTTTGGAAAGCCGTAAAGACCCTTAAACGCTGGCTTTGCGCCTGCAGCTCTTATCATATCGTCGCAAATTTTATCTA
>CAUQJU010000323.1:0-2531 GCA_963518005.1 uncultured Campylobacter sp. | reverse complement strand
GAAGTAACGCCTAGTAATCTCATAAAAGCCTACGAGAGATGCGATAAAAAGAAATTTATCGCTGGTTGCGAAAGGCTGCGAAGATACTTAAAACACGGCTCTGCCGCAAACGTGGCGCAAATTTTAACAACTAAAAAGGATGAAAAATGACCGAACCTATGACGCTTTTTGGATATGAAAAAATCACGAACGAACTAAAAAACCTAAAAACGGTCGAAAGGCCCAATATCGTCGAAGAGATCGACATCGCGCGCAGTCACGGCGACTTAAAAGAAAATGCCGAATACCACGCCGCGCGCGAAAAACAGGCGTTTATAGAAAGCCGTATAGCCGAGCTTAGCGACATAGTAAGCCGCGCCAAGGTAATCGATCCCGCAGAATACGAGCACGATAAGGTAAAATTCGGCTCAACAGTCGTCATCATGGACGTAGAAACCGAGCTAGAAAAGACCTACACGCTGGTGGGTACGCCGGAGAGCAACCTAGAGCGCGGTCTCATCTCTATAAACTCGCCTTTAGCCAAACAGCTAATCGGCAAGAGCGAGGGCGACGAGGTTGCGCTAAATTTGCCAAACGGCAGAAGCGACGTAGAAATCGTATCGGTTAGCTACAAACCGATAAAATTTGAGGACTGATGAGAGAGTTTGCGGGGGCGGTTAGTCTCAAATTTATCTGCAAGGTGAGTAGATTTGCGGCTGTTTTTAGGTTAAATAAAAAACCCATAAACGCGGCAAATACCGCCAAACTTGCGGTTAAATTTACGCTACCGGGGGTAGTGAGGAAATTTGCTTTGGTGCAGACTTTGTCGCCTTTAAATTTGACGGCAGGTTTTAAAATTTCTGGTTTGCCAAGCGCTAAATTTTTAAAAATCGCTTTAGCAAAATTTGCCTTGCTAAGTTCGCGCGACTTTAGGTTTGCGGCTGCGAATTTAAGGCTTAAAAAAGCAAAATTTTATGCCTGAGCAAATCGTTATAAAAGAGGGAGCGATATTTATCGCCGACTCGCACGAAAACGAAAATCGTAAAAATTTCCTACGATTTTTATACGCGTTAAAAAATGGCGAGATAAAGACGCCGCAGCTGTTTTTGATGGGCGATATGTTTGATTTTTTAGCCGCGCAGTGCGAGTTTTTCGTCAAATTTTACGAGCCTTATATTGATGTCATAAACGAGATAAGCAAAAAAACGGAAATTTATTATTTCGAGGGAAATCACGATTTTAATCTCGCCCCGCTTTTTAAAAACGTCAAAACCTATCCTATCGGCGCGCAGCCGGTTAAATTTGCTTCAAAGTGCCAAAAATGCATTTTTATCGCGCACGGAGATATATTTTTGCCTTTGGTTTCAAAATACGCTTTGAGATTTTTACGCATCAAAATTTTTTTAAAAACGATGAATTTTTTCGATAAATTTTTAAATTTCAGGCTCTCGAAACGAATTTTAAATAAGCTTAAACGAAAAATTTTAGACTATAAAATCCCTAATTTTAAAGAGCTAGCCGGAGCTAAAGTATATCGGTATAACGGTATTTGTAAGGCTGATATCGTCATCGAAGGGCACTATCATCAAGGCGATATTTTTGAGCTTGGTTCTCAAAAATATGTAAACGTGCCGTCTTTTGCATGCGAGCAAAGCTATTTTATAGTAGAATACGCGCCAAATATCAAGTTTGCTCGAAAGAGCGTAAAGGTTTAAAATGCTTAACAACGGTGAACTAAAAACCGGTTCAAACGAGATGGAGCTTGTTGATTTTCGTATCTTTAAACAATCAGGCGACAAGGTATATGAGGGCATATACGGCGTCAATGTCGCAAAGGTGCGCGAAATCATCAAAATGCCGAATTTAACCGAACTCCCCGGAGTACCCGAGTATATCGAGGGGATTTTTGATTTACGCGGGGTCGTGATACCCGTGATAAATTTAGCCAAATGGATGCAGATAAATGAGCCCAAAGACGCGGCGATCAAGCCTCGCGTAATCATCGCGGAATTTAGCGAAATTTTGATAGGTTTTATCGTCCATGAGGCAAAACGCATTAGGCGTATAAGCTGGGCGGATATCGAGGCAGCGACCTTTGCTTCAAATGCTGGGACGCTGGATAAAGGTAAAATAACGGGCGTAACTCGCATCGAAAATGACGAGGTTTTGCTAATACTCGATCTTGAAAGCGTAGTAGAAGAGCTTGGCATCTATAGTCCAAAAATATAGGTCGAAATCGATCAAATAAAGCTTTTAAGCTGTTTGGAGATAGTGCTAGACGATAGCTCGACGGCTAGAAAGCTCGTAAAAGACACGCTGGAAAAAATGGGGCTAAAAGTGGTAGAGGCAAAAGACGGCGTAGAGGGGCTTGCTAGGATGGAGGATCTTTACGAGATGTACGGCGATAAGCTAAGCAATTTTTTAAGGGTCATATTAAGCGATATAGAGATGCCGCAGATGGATGGATACCGATTTGCCTCGACGATAAAAGACGATCCTAGGTACGCGGGAATTCCTATTATATTTAACTCGTCTTTAAGCAACGACTACAG
>CAUQJU010000322.1:0-2533 GCA_963518005.1 uncultured Campylobacter sp. | reverse complement strand
GGTTATTATTCTGTTCGCCGTAAGCCAAATCCCAAAGCGCTAGATGTTATTATACCGCTCTACAAGCAACTTTTGGAAGCCGAAAAAAACGGCGGAATGGACGCTTCATCAAAACTTCTTGACAGCATATTACAAGAAAAAAATAAAAGCTATGATGAGCTAATGAATAACTTGCAAAGACTATAACCAAGGAAAAAAATGTTTTTTAAGAAAGAAAAAGTAAATTACGATGAAATTTTAAACGTAGTCGAGCAGGCTAGAAACGGCTTTTTAGAACCTAGAATTTTACAAATCGATCCAAATTCGCAGATCGGTAAAATCGCCCTTGGAATAAACGATCTACTTGATCAAATCGAAGCCTTACAGCGAGAAATGGGAACTTGCGTAAAATCTGCAGAAAACGGAATAACATATAGGAATATCTTTACGGAAGGTTTTCGCGGCCTTTTTAAAAGTAACGCCGTTTCGATGAGCGAGGGCGTAGAGGGCATAAAAGCCGGACAAAAAGGCAAGGTAAGAGGTCTACTTTCGGAGAAATTTAGCGAACTAGGAAACGGTAACGACGGTATTTTGGAAGTACAAAACGACCTGAATCAAAGCATTAAAAATCTAACTCAAATAGCTACTATGGCGCAAGATACTTCGTCTAAGGCAAACGAAAGTATGTCCGCGGTAAGCGAGCTAAGCGTTAATATGGGCGACCTTGAACTTCTGATAACCCAGTCTACGGAAGCTATTAGAAATTTAACGCATAGAACCGAGGAGATTTCTTCGGTTGTAAATTTAATCAAAGATATCGCCGAGCAGACGAATTTACTTGCTCTTAACGCCGCTATAGAAGCCGCTAGAGCCGGCGAACACGGTAGAGGCTTTGCCGTCGTTGCCGACGAAGTACGCAAACTAGCCGAAAATACGCAAAAAGCCACTAGCGAGATAGGTATAAACATCCAAACGCTTCAGCAACAAACAAACGATTTAAACGAAAATTCCAACAAAATCACGCAAATAGCGCAAGTAGCCAATGTAAGCGTAGCTAAATTTAAAGATGCCGTAAACGTCTTTAGCCAGGGCGCGACGCAGAGCGCAAAAATTTCAAAATACGTCGAAAATAAAACCATCGGCATCATCGGCAAGATCACCCGCGTAACGTATTTGCAAACGGCTTACTCTAACGTTATAAACGAAAGAGGATATGATGAAAATATGGAGCGCCAGGCTCAAAATTTAAGCGCATGGTATGAGAGTGCCGCGCCGTATTTCGCAAACTCAAAAAGCTTTGAAAGAGCTAGCGTACCGACAACACAGATCAGCGACCTAGTGATGGCAAATCTAGAAGAGTCAAAGAACGGATACGACATAAAAGATATCCAAAAATTCGTCGATAGATTTACAAAAGTCAAACAAGCAAGCGGCGAGATATTTAAAATAATAGACTTGGCCATAGAAGAAAGCGCCAAATAAAAAACCTTGAAATTTAAGTCATTTGGCTTAAATTTCAAGCCTATATACAGCAAATGTCGCCCAAGTATCGAATTTGCGCTAAATAAGCTTGAGCGGATTATTATCCGCTACTTCATCTTGCTATATATAACTCTTATAGATTTTAAAATAACGCAATACAACCTTTTTATCAAAACTTCATCGCAAGCGCTTTGCTTATTTTGTATCTTTGGTGTTGCCATAGACCCAAACCCAGCATCTCTACATCCATAGCTAAGCCACATAAAGCAAAATACATTCTTTAAATGAAGTGTAAAATTTACTTTTACTTAGCGTTATCATTGCGCTATGCGTGAGAAGTTACTTTTAAATTTAGTTAATCTATACTGCTTGCAAAGATAAATCGTGCTAGCTTTACTTTGTTTTCCGATAATAAAACGTGCCATATTAAAGGAACTATGATAATATAGGTATTAACCAAACTTACCAGCATAGCAAACCAAGTATAAACTCCTTGCCGTCGCGCTTTAGCATATCTACTTCGCTACGTTTGCGCTCTTTTAAAATATAGTTTTGGTCATAATTACTATTTATTTGCTTAATCTCAAGTTGAAAATTTTAAATAATATTGCCGTTCTCTCCAAAATTTAAAGCGCAAGATTTACCGATCTAACCAAAAATCAAATGCAAAGTCGCAAATTTTAAATACAAAACTCAAAAACGGATGGAAATTTTACCAACTTTAAATTTAACCGGATTTTAAATCCAAAACCCGCTAACCTCGGCTGATTTGAAGACGGCACGCATTAAAATCTTAAGATTTATTTTATACCGATCAAAATATAAAGACAAAAACTAGTTTCCGTTTACCGAGACTTGAAGCTAAACTCGGTCAAATAGTCCTGACAATCGGCGTTTTAGCTTATTTATACCTAAAATTTACAAGCTTTTTATAAAAATTAGTATAAGCGCATCTGCTAAATTTAACAAGCACAAGCAAAAGCCCAAGTATGGCTAGCCGCTAAATTTACCGAAATCGCGCTAAATCGCTAGCAACGGCACATCAAAAGTACCTGCGTAAAATCTCGAAATA
>CAUQJU010000321.1:0-2544 GCA_963518005.1 uncultured Campylobacter sp. | reverse complement strand
CATCAGTGTTTGCGACGGTTTTGGCGTTTTTCGTGCAAACCGCGGCACAGCGCTACACGACGCCCGTTAAAACCTCGCTCATATTTACCTTTGAGCCCGTAAGCGCGGGGATCGTTGGGTATTTCGTCGGCGGCGAGATACTAAGCGGCGTGCAGATAGCAGGAGCCGGACTCATACTCTTTGGCATCGTCGTTAGCGAAGTCGGCAGCTACTATAAAAACAAAAGATCGCGGGAAAATTTGAGTTAGCGGCTTTTGCGTGCTTAAATACGGGGCGGCCCAATTTTACGGTTAAATTTAAGGTTTTAACGGCGAGTTTAGGTGCCGAATTTTGCTCAAATTCGGGCGCATCGAAAGTAAAATTTAGCATGAAGTTGCGTATTGCGACCCGTTTATGCGATGAAATTTGCGATCGGCGGCGTTTGCGTTCTATCTTGCAAGCCTAGCGGATCGCTTGCGCCGTGCTAAATTTGATTTTAACATCTGCAAAAATCCGCTACGTTAAAACCGAATTTACTCCGCTTGCGAGCGCTAAATTTACCTAAACCTACTCACCCAGTCGCCCATATTAGTCTGGACCTTTACCTCTATGATCTTGTCGCAGCCAAAGTCCAAGACGAATTCTCTCGTCTCGCTAAAATTTAGCTCAAACGCCTTGCCGAGCTTAGCTCGCGCCTCTTTTAGCGGTATTTTTTGCACGACTTTCCACTCGTATTCATATATGGCGTTGTATACGGGGTCTTTATTTTCCCCCTTTTACTCTTTCCGATACTTCTACGAAATTTTCGTCTTTTTTACGGACGCGAACCTCGGCTACTCTTCTTGGATTATCGCTTATGGATTCACCCCACCGCCCGGAGCACCTGCCTCTGTTTATCTCCATACCCCAAAGTTCCACGCCGTCTTCTAGCCCCCTAAATATCAAAATATCGGTATTATACGAGCCTACGCCGTTTTCGCCCGGGACGTCTCCGTAAAACGTAGTCGTGGTTCTGGTTACGATTTCTAGCTCAAAGGGCGACTCTGCGGCGTTAGCGTAGCCTATAAGCAAGACGCAAAAGAGCGCCGAACGTAATTTTTTCATCTTTTTCCTTCGTCTGTTTGGGCTTTACGTTAAGCTTGCCGAAATTTTAAATTTGAGCGCAGGCGGAGTCTGCGAGCTTAAATTTTAGGGAAGTATAGCAAAAAAGAAAGGCAAAACGCTGCTTAGAATCAAGGCAAGGCGTTTGATTTTGGCACGGCAAAGGACGAACGGAGGCGTTATTGCAAGGTAAAAGCTTTTTTGAAGATTAAATTCGCAAGTAAATTTAAGAGGCTTAATTTGCCAATTTTAGCTTAAATTCAGCAAATCCGCCAACGAAGCGCGGCAAAATTTGAAAATCCAATCAAATATCGGCTTTCAAGCGGCAAATTCGGCGCGAAATCCAAACGCGGCAAAGTAAAAATCGATGCTAAATTTAGGCAACTCGCAAATTAAACAAAAATCAAAAACGCTCAAATTTAACCAAATTCGCGCCGCGTGCGTTAAATTTGGATAAATTTGGCTCGAAACGCTCGCCTTACCGCCTCTTTATCACCGTAAATACAAAAAAACAAACCGAAGCGATGAGGATGATGCTAGCGCCGCTGGTTAAATTCGCCTCAAAGCTCAGCCACAGCCCGCTCACGCAAAACGCGGCCGAGATGAGCGCGGCGTTTAGCATCATCGTGCCCAGGCGACTTGATATCGCGCCCGCGATGTAGGGCGGGATCGTGAGTAGCGCGATAACGAGTATAAGCCCGACCGCGCGTATCGTCATCACGACGCTTAGCGCCATCATGCACGTTAGCGCGTAGTAGAGCAGCGTCGTGCGCACGCCGCGCAGCCGCGCAAACTCCGCGTCAAAGCTAAGCGCCTCAAACTGGCGGTAAAATAGCGCGACGGACGCGAGTATGACGCAGTTTGCGATCGCCATGAAAACAAGATCGCCCTGCGGCACGGCTAAAATCGAGCCAAAAAGATAGCTCATGAGATCGACGTTGTAGCCGGGCGCTAGGTCGGTGAGGATGATGCCAAACGCCATGCCAAACGCCCACAGCGCGCCGATAACGGAGTCCATCTTGCTTTTATCTTTGAGCGTGATCGTAGCGATGAGTAGCGCCAAAAATAGCGAAAACAAACTCGCTCCAAGCAGCGGCTCGAGCGAAAAATAAAACGCGATGCCAAGCCCGCCGTATGCGCCGTGAGCGATGCCGCCTGCGATGAAAACCATGCGGTTTATGACCGTGAGTGTGCCGATCACGCCGCAGGCGATGCTAACGAGTATGCCCGCCAGCAGGGCGTTTTGCATAAAATTTAAGCTAAGAGCTTCTAGCATTTGTTTCCTTTTTTGCTTTTTTTCGGCGCTTTTGGGTATTGCTCGCCGAGACCCGTATCTTTAAGGTGCTAAATTTAAATTTAACGTTGTGTACTTTAACTTCTTTAAATTTTTAGGCTTTCTTTTTTCCTTGGGAGGCGGAAGGGGTTTCTACTTACGAAGCGTCGCCCCTTCCGCCCCCAAACCCC
>CAUQJU010000320.1:0-2548 GCA_963518005.1 uncultured Campylobacter sp. | reverse complement strand
CCATAAATGCCGCGCTTAGCGATACGGCACTGTCAAAACCCTGCTTAACCTCGCGCAGGCGTTGCATAAAGCCGGGACTTAAAAGATAGCGCGCCTTTGTTTCATCGTCCGTAAAAACATTAAAATCGTTAAGCCAGGCACTGCAAAGCCCTATTTTTTGCAGCGGTATTTTAAGATTGTTTACTTTTTTATCTATGATAACGGTTTGGGTTTTTAAGCTATTGCCAAGTTCGCAAATCACCACCGTGCCGCTAAAATTCGTAATCTTTTCGTAAATATAAAGGGCTAGCGAGACTGCCTGTGCGAAATATCCGCTGCCGCTAATTTCTCGCTCAGGACTTATAACTTCGCAGACGGTAAATTTTATACTACCAAGGCAGCCTTTTATCGCGTCCTCGCCGTAGCTTTTGGCGGCTAGGGAGTAAATTTGCGCCTTGCTTAGAGTATCTATACCGACGCTGCTTTTGGGCTCATATGTTAAATCATCGCCAAGCCCTTCTATGACGGCTTTAATGAATGTGTTTTTGTAAAACATCAAGTATTCGTATTGGGTCATTAGTCTAAATCCAGATAAGAATCTAATGTATTCGTTTACGGCATAGATAGCCGTGATCGCCCAAAGCAAAAACATCGTAAGTATCGCATACTCGCCCCAGCCGTTTGCGGCTATGACCCATGCGGTAAAATCCCTGCCGTAAGGTAAAGCCGGAGAAATAAAAAATAAGACGATTGCAAAAAGCAAGGCGTAGCGCTTAAACAGCTTTTGTTTGCACTCTTTTTGCTTCTGCGTTACGGCGGCGATGGCTTCTTTGATTTTTGGACTTTTCATTCGTAAAAAACTCGGTTTAGATAAAGGCCGTTTGGCGGCGCGGGGATACGAGTGAGCGGCTTTTGCTCGTAGATAGCTCGGCGTAAAAGCTCTTTTGCTTTGAGGAAATTTGCATCATGGCATCCGCTTGAGTTTTTATTGCCGATTTTTGCGCGATTTTTTTCGGTATCTATGCTTGCGGCTTTGTTTAAATTTAAGTTTTTGGCGTCAAATTTTGAGACGGCGCAAACCGCTTGCTCGGCGGTCCAATTTGCGCTTTCGTCGCTTGTAGTTAAGATTTTTTCGCGGCTGTTTTGGTTTAAATTTGCCTTGCCGTCCGGTTTTGCATCCTGCGCTAGCTCGAATCTAAACTCTAGCGCGTCCGTTTCTTTAAATTTGCCGCTTTTGGCAAGCTCTAGCGCCTTAAGGACGCTAGCGACCATGAGGCGAACCTGGGCGCGCAAAAAGCCGTTTGCTTTAAAAACGATGATCGACCGCTCGCCGCGCGCGTAACAAAACGCTTTTTTGACGCGCCGCACTGGGCTTTTGACGTCGCTGCCAAGCTTCATAAACGCGCTAAAATCATGCTCGCCGACAAAAAGCGCAAGCAGCTCGTTTGCTAAATTTGGGTCAAATCTCGGCAAAAAAGTCTCGTAAGGTGCTAAAAAAGGCGAAAACTCGCCGTGATTTATGACGTAGCGGTAGGCTCTGGCCATAGCGTCGTAGCGCGGGTGAAAGCAGTCCTGCACTCGGCTTATAAATTTAACGTGAACGGCGGGGTGGGCGTGGCGGTTGATGAGAGCTTTTAGGCGCGTAAAGTCGCTAAAATGCTCGCCGCACTCGACGCAGGCTACTTGGTTGTTTGCATGCACGCCCTTATCGGTACGCGAGCTAGAGATTATTTTGCTAAAAATACCCACATGCGCTAGAGCCGCGCCCAGAGCGTCCTCTACGCCGTTTTCGTGCGGCTGGGTCTGCGAGCCTTGAAATTTAGACCCGTCGTAGCTAAAAACAAGCTTAAGGCGCACTTAGTATCTTTTTAAAATTTTAGCCCTAAAGCTAAAAATCGAGGCGATAAAAAATAGCGAAAATATCGCCGCAATCGCGATAAAAACTCGCGAACTAAAGAGCATAATGAGCGTAAAATAGCCAAAAAGCACGCCAAATATCCCAAAATATACAAAGCCCTTTTCGTAGCGGTAGGTCACGATGCCCAGACTCAAAGCAAAAAGCGTCGTCGCTAGCGGGAAAAGCGCGATGAGAACGTAGGTAGCAAAGTCCTTGGCGCGCTTTTTATCCTCGCTCATCATTTGCCAATACTGTACAAACGACTTCGTCTGCGCGACGCTGTCCTCTTGGACGGTGCGGATTTTCATCGTGCCAAAGTCCGTTTTATGCCACGAGGTATCGCCGATATCGTAAATTTTACCTTCAGCTAGCGTAAGCTCAAGCGTGGCATTGTTATTAGTTAAGCGAGCGTTTTTGGCTAGAACGAACCTATGCGCGCCCTCTTTTGGCGAATAAAGCGTCACGCCCTCGTAAAGAGTGCCGTTTTCGTCGCTCTTTTCGTCTTGGATGAAGACCATCCAGTCGGAGAATTTTTGCCCGAATTCGGTTGTTTTTAAATTTAGCTTGGCGACGGTTTTTTTGTACGAGACGAAATTTGAGTTTAGCTCCGCAGCCGTGGGGATCAGCACTACCGCGGTGACGATGAGATAGATTGAGACCGCGCCGCTAACG
>CAUQJU010000319.1:0-2551 GCA_963518005.1 uncultured Campylobacter sp. | reverse complement strand
GTCGATCGTCGAGAGCTCGACTAGCTGTTCTAAATATTTATTCATCTTTTTCCTTTAACTGTATGAAAACGGGTTTTTTGAGTTGGATATTATAGTAGGAATCGGCAAAATTTGCAAATATTTTGCAAGCGACTCCCCAAAATACCGCTCGCTCTCGAAGTGCCCGATGTCTAGCATAGTAAGATTATTTTGCGCGGCGCTCATGGCTTGATGATACTTCAGATCCCCGGTTAAAAACAAGTCCGCTTTAACGCCATCTATCAAATCTCCACCGCTTCCCGTACAAAACGCAAGACGCTTTACCTGCGCATTGGGGTCAGATTTTCGCCCTTTGCAAACTCTTAAATGACTCAAATTTAGCTTTGTTTTTACTCTCTCGCAAAGCTCGTTAAAGCTCAAATTTACATCCGCATAAAGCAAAAATCCGTCGCGCTCCTTTGGCGTAAATCCCAAAATTTCGCTTAGCACGTATTCGTTTAGGTGGCTTAAATCATAGTTTGTATGCATAGCGATCAGGCTTAAATTTTTAGCCACCATCTTTGCGATTAGACTGCTTGGGTATTTGTCCAAATTTAGCGATTTTAACCCTTTAAAAATGAGCGGATGATGCGTGATGATGAGCGAGTTTGGCTGCACCTCGTCTAAAAGCTCGTCATCAACGTCAAGGCTAAGATAAACTCGCTCTACGCTAGCCTCAAGCGAACCCACGAGCAGCCCGCTGTTATCCCATTCCTCTTGACTCGCAAACGGGCTAATCTCGTCTAAAATTTTATAAATTTCGCCGATTTTCATCAAATTTTATTCGCCCTTCGCGTCGTTCGTGGCATCGATGCTGGCTTTATACGTTAGCGCGCACTCTTTGGCTAGCTCGCGGATTTTTAGGATATAATCTTGCCTTTGCGTTACGCTGATCGCTCCGCGCGCGTCAAGGACGTTAAACGTATGAGCCGCAAGCATGCAGTAATCATACGCAGGCAGCGAAATTTTAGCCTCCAGGCAGCGTTTGCACTCGCCGAAAGCGTTTTCAAACTGGCGAAATAACATATCTACGTCCGCGATTTCAAAGTTATATTTACTCCACTCAAATTCGCCCTGCTTATGCACGTCGGCGTAGGTCACGATGTTGCCGCCCCTATCGTCCCAAACGATATCGTAGACGCTATTTACGTCCTGCAAATACATCGCAAGGCGCTCGAGACCGTAAGTGATCTCAGCCGAAACCAGCTCGCACGCGATGCCGCCAACTTGCTGAAAATACGTAAACTGCGTCACCTCCATACCGTCCAGCCAGACCTCCCAGCCTAGCCCCCAAGCGCCTAGCGTCGGGCTCTCCCAGTTATCCTCGACGAAGCGGATGTCGTGATTTTTCAAATTTAACCCGAGCTTTTCAAGGCTTTTTAGATAAAGCTCCTGCACGTTTTCCGGGCTTGGTTTAATGAGCACCTGAAACTGATAATAAGCGCCCAGGCGGTTTGGGTTTTCGCCGTATCTGCCATCAGTCGGGCGGCGAGATGGGGCGACATACGCCGTCGCCCACGGCTTTGGCCCCAGGCTCCTTAAAAAAGTCGCCTGATGATAGGTGCCCGCGCCCGCAGGCATATCGTATGGTTGCAGTATCACGCAACCCTGCTCGCGCCAGTAGTTTTGCAATGTCAAATTAATCTCTGAAAACGTCATTTTTTTACCTTTTATTTTATTGATATGTAAATTTCTATTTTTTCGTTTAAATATTTCTCAAAATCCGTTTCGTAGGCTCTTTTTAGCTCAGAGTTTTCAAAATATTTCCAAATTTCTCCCCAAAATTTCGCTACGTTTTGCGGCTCCTTTGAAAAGCTAAAAACGGCGTATTTGCCGCTTTTTATCTCTAAAATTCCGCCGCCTGAGCAAAGCGACTTCGTACCGATAAATAAATCGTAAAGCCCGTTTACGCCGTCTTCGTAGCGACAATAAACGCCGTAAATTTCGCTTTTGCCGTCATAGATTTCTTTCATAAATTTCGCCCACAATGCCGGGATTTTACCGTCGCCGTTTACCTCGTCGGCATTTTTTGTGCGAGTTTTTAGTCCGTAAATTTTAAAACCCTCTACCGCTAAAATTTCCACGACTACTCCTTGTCGCCTTTGAAATTTTCAACCGCTTTGTTCCACATGAGTTTGTATTTTCGTTTTAAAAACTCGACTTCCTCTTGCGAATTTTTTAGCTGTTTCGTGAGCGTCTCGACCGTTTTTCTATCCTCGTCGTAGAGTTCTTGCATCGAGATTAGCGCCTCTTTTAAAAACTTATTTTCGTTGCGCAGAGTCTCTAGCGTCTCGTCTTTAGCATCAAGCACCTTTTCGTGCAAATTTAATATCGTGCCGATCGTCTTTTCCACGAAGCTAAAACCGTCGGCACCGATCTGGGGCGCAGGTACGGCCACGACGCTAGGCACCACGCTCATCGTGCCTTGGCTAGCCTCTATGAGGATCTCGCCGCCTTCTTCTTTCGTATTTAGCACGCCGCGGTTTATCATCCCCTCGATTACCTCGCGCTCTAGGTGCACGAGCTTGCAAAA
>CAUQJU010000318.1:0-2559 GCA_963518005.1 uncultured Campylobacter sp. | reverse complement strand
CTTTGAGTACGTCGCGGCGTATATAAAAGCGACGAAAAAGAGCTAAATTTAGCGCGGACGGCTTTTATTGCCGAGCAAAAAATATGCGATTTTTCAAGTCGGCGCGAGAAGCTTTTACGTAAATTTAAAAACAAAATTTTAAGCTCGGCGGTGCAGCTAGCATAAACTAAAAATAAATTTAAAACAAAGAGAAAATAGGTGTCACGGCCTAAGAGATATCATCGTGGAGCGAACGCAGAGCCTAGAACCCGAGCTCAAAAAACAAGCCCGAAAATTAAATCAAAAGATAATCGACGTCAGCTTTTATCATAACGTTAAAAATTTAGCCAAAATCGGCGAGGTTATGAGCGATGAGTTAGGCGAGTTTTTGCTAGGCTGCGCGCTAGACTACGATAAGACGCGCGAGGGTAAATTTGGCGCGAGCGATAACGATTTAGAAACGTTGCGCGGAGTTTGGAGCGCGTTTAGCTTTTCGCGTAAACCCGAAATTTTAGACTATCTTAGCTTTCAGGCGCGCCGCAGCATAGCGCATCGCTCGTTTGCGCACAGGTATATTTTCGAGATTTTACGCCTACAAGAAAAGGCCGGCCGCGCTCACCCGCTGCTTGGCGAGCTTTACGAGTATTATGACGCGCTGCGAGAAAAGCTACCCGTTTACGAGCTTTTACGCCGCATAGGCGCGACGCCTGCTGATCCTTATGATTTTGAGTTTATACTAAACGCCGTAAATTTGGGCTACTGGTTTAGCAACGAGTATCTAGGGCAAGATGAGAAAAAGCGTAAATTTCATTTGCAGATCCGTATTTTTGCGCCGTTTGTAAACGACAAGACCTTTGATATACAAATCAGCAACGACGACGTTCCAAGGGCGCGTATCGACTTTGACGATGATGGCGTGAGCTTTTTGCAGCAAGTAGCGCCGGACGCCTTGCCCTGCCCCGACCTTTTAGATTTAAAGCCTTTTATCGCGAGCGTAAAATCGCATTTTGGGATAGAATTTGATCTCGCAAACAAAGATAAAACCGCCCTAACCGCCGGCAAAGGGCTAAGCAGAGCGAAAATTTTAGCCTGGCTAAATGAGGTTTTTAGCTAAATTTACGCCCTAAAATTAGCCTATTCGCGCTCAAATTTGACGCACGGTAGAGGGCGGCTTGCCCGTAAATTTACGCCGAATTTTAAAGCCAAAGTTTGCTTTTGCGTTAAATTTAAGCGGTTTTGCACGGCTTAGAGCGGCGGTTTTGCCTTAAATTTAACGGATAAATTAGGGTTTATTTGCATTTTAGAGCGGTTTGCGTCGAGGCTTGACGGCTAGGTTTATCGTTTTGCGCAGTTTGCCGCCGTATCTCGCGTACGATGGGCGCGGTATCTGCGGAGCTTAACCGAGCCTTACCGCGCGGCGGATAAATTTGCGATATTTTTACGCTTGCGAGGTCTTTGAGCGCGGAGCGTATTTGCAGCGCTTTACGCCTGCTAGGCGAGCTATTTTGCGCATTTTATTTGCGAGATTTTGCCGCGAGATGCTTTTATCGGAGCAAATGCCGCCGCCTGCTTTTGCGGTTTTGCTTTGCCGCGCCGCCATTTATTTTCGTTTTCGTCGCGGTCTGATTGCTATTTTGCCGCGCGGCTTAGGCTTTTGCGCTTATTTGCGGCTGTTATTCCCAATAAATTCGACTCCGTCTAGCCGCGAACCTTTTACGCGCCGTATCGTTCACGCCTTTTTAGCCGTCAGCCCGTAGGCTTAGCTAGACTGCGCCATACCTGCGCCTTTATGCTTTGTTTGGGTTATTTTTATACGGCGTTTTGTCTAAAATTTTCATCGTTACGCAAATTTGCTGGCTCGCTCTCGTCGTCATTTGCCCACGTCTTTATTATTTTTACTTAGCAGGCTTGACTGCTTGCTAGTTTCGTTAAATTTATCCAGAATTTTGCCCCCCGTTACCGAGCGCTATTTTTTGCTCTACGCTCAGTTAGCCTTAAATCAGTCCGCGCGTCTAGTTTTATCTTAGTTCCGTTTATTCGGTTTTTAGCTTCCCAAACGTCGCCAACCTCGCTTGCGGCTTTTCGCGTAGGCGCTTTTTCTCATCCGCCCGTCCATAGGCTTAGCTAGACTGCGCCATACCTGCGCCTTTACGACCTAAAATTTAACTCCGTTCAGTCGTGCGCCGCACTGATTTGTTTTGCGCAAATTTGCCCGTCAAAAATGCCGCGCAAACGGCTCTTGACCGCGGTTTCAAGCGGAGTTTTATAAAATTTCGCTAAAATCGCGTTTAAAATCTACTTAAAAGGCAAATTTTGAAAGGAATTATACTTACCGCCGCTATCCTTGCGGTCGGGCTTTACGCGTATTCGTGGCACTTTTTGGTCACGGTTTTAGTGATTAGCTTTCTTATATTTTTTCATGAGCTTGGCCACTTTCTCGCCGCTCGCATGCTAAAAGTGGGCGTTTTAAAATTTAGCGTAGGCTTTGGGCAAAGCGTCTACTCAAAAACAATCGGCGGCACCGAGTACGCCGTGGGCGCGATACCCCTTGGCGGCTACGTGAGCCTAAAAGGACAAGAG
>CAUQJU010000317.1:0-2569 GCA_963518005.1 uncultured Campylobacter sp. | reverse complement strand
GGCCTGCGCGGAGCCAAGGCGCTTGACGTCTCGGAGATCAAGGCCGACTTTGCTTACTGCCTGGACTGCTGCGGCATAGGCGAGCTGATTTACCAAAACTGGAACGCGGGCGACGCGGTCGTGAACTTCGTCGGGCAGTCTGCGCACCCGATGAACGCAAAGGGCAAGCTCGTAAATTCCTTGTTACTCGCGCACAAATTTATCTCGATGCTACCCGGCGGCGAAGCACCTGAGTACACGGACGGCGTCGAGGGCTACTACTGGGTCAAGGAGCTATCTGGCAACAGCGCAAAGACCGTGCTAAAGCTCGACGTTCGCGAATTTAACGAGACAAAATACGCGCAGCGCATGGTATTTTTGCAAGATCTAGCCGACTCGTTTGCTAAAATTTACGGCGCGCACAGAGTGCAGATCAGTCTAAAAGACCGTTATAAAAACGTATTTAACTACCTCGAGGGCGGCGAAAACAGCCTGCCAGTCGTCGCAGCCAAGCAAGCCTACGCTCGGCTAAACATAGAGCCAAAAGTCATCCCGATGCGAGGCGGCTACGACGGCGCGGTCATCTCGGAAAAGGGCGTACCGTGTCCGAATCTCTTTACCGGCGCGCACAACTTTCACTCCATCTACGAGTATCTGCCGGTAAAATCGCTACGCGCGGCTAGCGACGTCGTCTGCGAGATAATTAAAATCATAGCCGAGAAATAAACCGGGTCAAATTTGAGAGCGAATTCGCTCTCAAATTGTAAAAGTCAAACTGAAATTTACGCGTTCTTTGAAATGCCGGTTTTTAAATTTATGCGCTTTTTGGTAAGCGTGCTTTGCACTCAAATTTTTAGGCTGATTTTTAAATTTGTGATCCGTCGCCGAGACAAATTTAGCTCGGCTTACTCGGGCTTGTGGCGGCGTTTTGCCCGAGTAAGCACCGTAAATCCGATCGGGGTCAAATTTACAACCGCCTTTTATCTTACGCTCCGAGACCCACCCCTTTACGGCGCTAACCCAAATTTACGTCATATTTAACCCGCTCGCCCGAATTTAAGCTCGCTTTGCGTAAAATGCGAAAGCAAATTTAAATAGGAGCAAATTTGATGAAAAATATATTTTTACCGCTGATCGCAGCTTCGGCTTTAGCAATCGGCGCATATCTAGACGCGCTGCAAAAAGAGTGCGACGATGAAAAATGAGCAAGCTGCTACGAGCTTGGCGTCTTGTACGATAACGCCATGGAAGGAGCCGCGCAGGACTATCAAAAAGCGGCCGAGCTCTACTCAAAAGCCTGCAGGTTAGGCAATGGCGCGGGCTGCTCAAATTTGGGCTTTTTATACGACAACGGAAACGGCGTGGCGCAGGACGGTAAAAAAGCTGCCGAGCTTTACGCAAAGGCGTGCGATATGGGCGATGAAGCGGGTTGTTCAAATTTAGGCTTTGCCTACGCAAACGGACGCGGCGCCAGGCAAGACTACGCAAAAGCTAGCGAATTTTACGCCAAAGCCTGCGACATGAGCAACGGCGGCGGGTGCTACAATCTAGGCAACCTATATGCGCAAGGACGAGGCGTCAAGGATGACGCAAACGCAGCCGAAAAATACCTCAAAAAAGCGTGCGAAATGGAGTCCGAGCTAGTCTGCGACCGCTATAAAGAGTTTATTCAAAAATAAACACTAGCCGCCTTTGCGCGGAAAATTTGACTCGGTAAATTTGATAGAAAAAGCGCTTATCTAAGAGAAGCGCCGTGCGCAAAGATTAAATTTAACTAATTTTCTAAAATTTAGAGATTTAAAAAAAGGGCGACAAGCGCCCTCCGCGTAAAAAGTCGGCAAAGCGCCGACTTTATCAAATTTAGCTCCGTAAATTTAGAGCATAAAAAACGCTATGACGCACACGGCTATCGCCATCGCCGGAGCCGTTCGCTTAGCTATCTCGACCGGGCTAACCATCGCAAGACCGGCACACACGATCGCTGCACCCGCGATAGGAGACGACGAGCGACCTAGCGCGCCAGAGATCGCAGCGGCCATGCCTAGCTTATCCTGCGCAAAGCCAAGATCTGCGGCATGAACGGTGATAGCTTGGTTAAACGCCATAGTAGCCGCATCCCCAGAGCCCGTAACCGTACCCATGAGATACGGCACGAACGTACCGCCGTAGCGCACGAACTCCTGAGAGTGTTTTAGCCACTCGGTGACTGCGTCGATCGCGCCGCACGCCTTTAGACCCGCGACGAAAACGCCAGCGGCGATGATGATACCCATAACCTCGGCGTAGGCGCTACCCATACCGTTAAAAAACTCTTTGGTGATCTTTTCCGGGCTAGTCCACGTGATGAAAACCGCGATGATAGCGCCAAGGATCATAGCCTCGGCCACGCCCATATTCGTCCAGCTAAAATACTTAATCGCCACAAAAAGGCCGTAATGATCGCCGAAAAATTTCTCGACGCTAACGCCTCGCGGATCGCCCAGTACCGCTACGATATTATTCAAATTCGTCAAGAAAAAATCCCTAGCATAGCTACTTATTACCGCGCCGACGACGAGGATAACTAGCGGGATTAGAGGCGCTAGAGCAA
>CAUQJU010000316.1:0-2572 GCA_963518005.1 uncultured Campylobacter sp. | reverse complement strand
CGAGCGAGGGCGCATACAAGTAGTATGTAACCGAGCTTCGGCGAAATTTCTAACGAAGTATAAAGGAAAAAGACAAGCCGCCAAGTAAATTTATTTAACTAGATCAGCTAGCACCTTCGCCGCATGCTCTTTCGCCTTCACGCTCTTATACACCTTCGCGATCTTGCCGTCTTTGCCGATCACAAAGGTCGAGCGCGCGATACCCAGATACTCCTTGCCGTAGTTTTTCTTCACCTGCCAGACGCCGTAGAGTTTGGCGACTTCGTGCGCGGGATCGCTTAGCAGGATGTGCTTTAGGCTCTGTTTTTGCGCAAAGGCGGCGTGAGATTTTACGCTATCTGGACTTACTCCCACGATCACGGTGTCTTTAGCTATAAAATCGCCGTAAAGCGCGCTAAATTCGCACGCTTCGGTCGTGCAGCCAGGGGTGTTGTCTTTGGGATAAAAGTACAGCACGACGTTTTTACCGACGAAGTCTTTTAGGCTGACGCTTACGCCGTCGCTGTTTTCTAGGCTAAACTGTGGCGCCGTATCGCCCGCTGTTAGCGTGATCTTTCGCTCCAAATCCTCTTTAGAAAATTCGCTCATTTTTTCTCCTTATTTTGTCTGATCTCTTCTAGGCTTAGGCCGCTTTTACCGATGCTATCCATGCCCAGAGTCTCGATCATCACTAGCACTGCGGCAGGGTCTTTGCCTAGCACGCGCGCGAGCGTGTCCGTGACCTCGGCGATGATTTGCTTTTTTTGCTCTTTTGTGGGCTCCGGGGCGGCTAATTTGATATTTACGAAAGGCATTTTTTCTCCTTGGTTTAAATTTGGGCTAATTATATCAAATTTAGCCATTTTAGCCTCGGTCTGGCGGGTTAAATTTAAAACGAATCGATAAATTTAACCCGCCGCCTGCGAAGTTTTGCCCGCTTTATCTCAAATTTGCCCGCGGTTTTATACAATCTTTAAAATTTATGAAATACAAAGGCACGATATGAAACAAACCGCGACGATACATGAAAAAAGGCTAAAACGCGCCATAAATCAGTATAAAAGCTGGACGAAGGATAACGCTCATTACGAAAAAGCGGTTTCAAATTTCTATTTTATGAGCGGGTACACCTACGAGACGTTTCAAAAAGCGCTAAGGTCGGGCAAGCCAAATGCCGGCTGGACGGCTATCATGCAGGTGTCTAACCGCGAAGTGGACTTGACTTATTACGGTTGCTTAAGACTGCTAGCGGGCGATAGCGAGGGCTGGGACTATATAGACCTCGCGCTTGAGGGCTCTTGGATGAACTTTAAGCTCTCGCATTTTGGCGATATCGAGGCGGGAACGGCTTTTATGCTCGCTTATTTTTATCTGATAGGATATAAAAAGCGCGCCGATTATTTAGGCGAGTTTTTCTACTACTTCGAGCGAGACGAAAAGGCTAAACAGCAGCTAGAGCATACCGATATTCCGCGATTTATCGTGCAGCTGTGGGCAAAGAGTAAAAATTTGCCGACCGAGCGTTTGGGGGAGTTTTTGGAATTTGAGCGAAAAGATAGCGGCTACGGCGAGCTAGCTAGGCTTTTATACGAGCCTGATTGCCAGGACATAGAGCGGGCTATAGAGCTAGCCTTGGACTTTCACATCGAGCAGTCGGCTAAAGAAAGCGGCTGGATGTGTACTAGCCTGGCTTTTTATCTTTTTCCGGTAGAGATTTTATATTTTTTAAAGCTACGCGAAGAAAGAGGCCTAACGACGCGCGTGCCTAGCGAACACATCTTGTGGCGCGAATACGAAAAGATAAAGCCGGCTCTAGGCAGCGCCGCAAAAACTCCGCAGCGAGACGAGGCTTTTATGCTGGCGTTTAACAAGGCCGTATCGCAGGGATTTTTTAAAGCGGAGGACTTGGATTTTTTATAGTCCGGCTTATAAATTTAGACGGCTAAATTTAAACCGCTAAAACAAATTCGCAAAGTAAAGAAAGATAAATGGACAAGACAAGCTTTTTGCGGGGTTTGACGGCGTTTTTACGCGAAAACTACCGCCGCGACGACGCTAAAATTTTAAAAGACCGCGTTAAATTTAAAAAAGGTTAGCTTTAAAATAACGGAGATTATATGAAGATTATGAAATTTAAAAATAGCTACCGACAATCTTGGATAGCGACTATGCCGGAGGAACTTAGTGCGGCAAATATGTTAAATTTGATAAAATAGCAGCGGATAGATGATGATTTCGTTTATGATTTATATATAGCCGCGCCGATTAGCAAGGTTAGAAATTTACATTTTATCCATAACAATATGCTAGGAGACGTTGCGGTAGTTAGCCCCGCGCTTCGCGAAATTTTTATAAAATACGCGCAAACGCAGCCCGTGCGCTTAAGGCTGCACTGCAAAGACGGGACGATAGAGGACTACTGCATGATAAACACCTTGCAAACATCAGACGTTATAAACGAAGAGCGCAGCCAAAAGATATATTTGAGCGATGGCGGCGAATATTTTATCGGCGATATATGTCTAAATTCGCGCATCCCCGAGGATTTTGTCTTAGGGCGAGATACGCGGCATCAAACAAAGCTGTTTTATTC
>CAUQJU010000315.1:0-2586 GCA_963518005.1 uncultured Campylobacter sp. | reverse complement strand
AAGCAAACCTACGCAAAAACAAACTAGCTCCGTCTTTTGCGCCTTGCTTTTTCGTCCGTTTGGGATACGGCTCGTCGTCCCTGTCAAAATCCTTATCCTTAAGCATCCAATAAATCGCCGCAAAAATTACGCCAAACAACAAAAACTCCGTAAGATAGTGCGACCCGCTACCTCGCAGTATGAGAAAGCATGCGATAAGGCCGCCAAGATACGAATACGATACCTTGCCCAAAAAGTTTCCAAGCTTAGCAAAGCCCAAATTTAAAGCCGCCGAACCCAGCACAAATACTATAATCCCGTAAAACAATCCCATTATAAAAATATAGCCCGGATCGGGAACGTAGGCTTCGTCGCTTTGCTCTATATCAAATTCTATCATCTTACGCCTAAAGGCCGTGCTCTGCACGGACTCATCGTCAAAACTAGGGTCGCTGCTAAGTATTTTACCTGCTAGATCTATGCTTTGCTCGGGCGTCCTTCCCGAAAATTCGTAAAACGCGGCTATTAGCTTGCCCTTCGTACTTTCATTGACGTTTAAGTCTTCTTTTATAAATTTTAGCAAAGCCTCCCGCGCTTTTAGCCCTTCGTAGCCTCTCTCGTATAAAATAGCCTCGGCAATCTTTTGTGCGCCTGCCTTGATGCCGCCGGCTACGTCGCCTTTAGCGAGTTTTGGGATTATGTCCCTACTTATGATATCTTTACTTACCTCGTCTTTTAGTACGCCGATATATCCGCTTCCAGCCTCGATATATGCTTTTTTATCGTCCGTAACTACTATCAGCAAAGCTTTTTTGCCAAATATCCCCCACTTTCCGGCTAACTGCGCGCCGTACCACTCTAGCCCGTCTTTAGGGGTGCTGCTTATCGTGGCTACGATGATTTCCACCTTCTCCACCCGCTCCTGAAAATATAATATTTCCTTCAACTCCTCTTTTTGGACCGGACTTAACGCCCCGGCGCCGTCTGCTATTTTGCCGGTTAAAATCGGAAACTCCAAATGCCCATCTACCCCGGTCTTAGCGGCAAGAAGCGAAGCCGTAGTAAAAGCGTAAAACAAAATAATCAAAATGCGCTTCATATCTTTCCTTGATTTTTACGGATTTTAGTTAAATTTATATTTGCGTATTTTTGGGCTATTGGCGTAATTTAGCGGATTTAAAGCCGCTTGCTAGCTTGATTTTGGCTAAATCAGTCCCTTGCCGTCCGCTTTTTCTTTTGCGAATTTGCAAAAAGGCTAAAAGCCAAAACATTAGTTAGCCTCAAATTTATCGCAAACGGCGTCGCCGATACGACTAGGCTAGAACCAGCAAAATTTAGCAAGCGTTCTAGCAAAATTTGACGCCAAATTTTAAAGCGACTACCACCTGCCGCTAGCTCCGCCGCCGCCGTAACCTCCGCCTCCTCCGCTAAATCCGCCTCCCGAGCTTCTGCCTCCGCCGGAACCGTCGCCGTAGCCGCCAGAGTAGCCCGAACCTCCCGAATTTGCGCCGGAGCCGGGTTTTATATTTTTGGTCAAATAAAAAAATAGCATAAAAAGCGCGAACATAACCACGCCTCTAAGGGCAAAATCTTCTATACTAAACGCTCCGGCGACGACGGCTGAGGTAAAGCCCGATAAAACCGCGCAAACCCCGATACGAACGAGCGCCGCGCCCAAAATCCCCGACGCGAACAGCAGCGCCATACCGGCTATTATCCCGTAAGCTTCTACGGGCGTTTCGTCCTCTTTATCTAGCTGCCGTTTTACGCTCTCGTCGCCCTCAAGCACGGCTAAAATCTTTTGCGCGCCGATCTTTACGCCGCCTTCTATATCGCCTTTTTTAAATTCGGGGATGACGTAGCGGTTTATGATAACGCCGCAAAGAGCGTCCGTTAGCACGCCTTCTAGGCCGTAGCCGACCTCGATACGCACCTGCTTGTCGTTTGGCGCGACTACTAGCAGCGCGCCGTTATCTTTGCCTTTTTGCCCGATACCCCAGCGTCTGCCAAGCTCTAGCGAATACTCCTCTATCGCCTTGCCGCCCAGCGACCGGGTCGTTACGATAACTAGCTGATTAGTCGTATTGTTTTCGTGAGCGGCGAGCGCGGTTTCTAGCTCTCGTTTTGCCGCAAGGCTTAAAACGCCCGCTTGATCGACTACTCTACCGCTTAGAGCCGGGATATCGCCGCTTTTTTCGCTTATTTTAGCGGGCGCGTTTTGCTCGCTTACCGTCTGCCGGGCCGATAAATTTAGCGTAAAAAGCCCGCAAATCGCGCAAACGCAAAATAAAGCGGATAAAACGCGTTTCATCGGATTACTTGGCAAAAGAAACTTCAGGCGCGTTTTGCTCGGTAACGCTCGCCTCAAACGTAGCGCGCGGCTTTAGCTCAGGATATAGGGCGGCGGCTATAAATTTACCAGGAATTTTACGCAGCGCGACGTTATAGTCTTTGACCGCTTCGATATAGTCTTTTCTAGCTACCGAGATGCGATTTTCGGTGCCTTCTAGCTGGCTTTGCAAGGCTAGGAAATTTTGATCGGCCTTTAGCTGAGGGTAGCTTTCGCTAATAGCCATCAGGCGAGACAGCGCGCCGCCGAGGCTGTTT
>CAUQJU010000314.1:0-2586 GCA_963518005.1 uncultured Campylobacter sp. | reverse complement strand
AGCTAGATAATTGTGAGTGAAACGAAGCAAAAATAGCCTGTCAGGCAAAATTTTAGCAAACTCCGTAAAAACGCTCAAAAAATGCAAATTTAAAACGAATTACCGCGAGCTTTAGGCGAGGCGGATCTAAATTTTAGAGCGCAGATAGAACATTTCGTTCATCTAGCGATAAAATTTAATGAAGTACCGCAAGCCGAATTTTCAAATTTAACTTTAAATTCGACCTGCGATACTAAATAATATTTGCTAGTATTTTGAGATGGATTTGAATGTTGCGACGAAAATTTCGGTCAAGATAAGGCATATAGCCTATCGCCGACCGAAATTTTATAGCTCATTCAAAGACGCTCAAAAGACGCCTCAAATTAGCCTATATTCTCACCGGCTATCATACCAAACGTTAAGCAATCAGCTATCGCCACGCTACCTAAGCGGCTAGCTCCGTGTACGCCGCCCGTGATCTCGCCTGCTGCAAATAATCTTGGGATAGGCATCTCTGTTTGTAGCGAGATAACCTGAGCTTTGGTATTGATATCGATACCGCCCATAGTATGGTGAAGTTTTGGCGTACCGCGCATAGCGTAGAAAGGTGGTTTCGAGATATCTACGCCGTTTGTAGTGGTTTTATCCATCGGTTTGCCAAAGTCTTCGTCCTTGCCTGATTTAACGAAGCTATTATATCTCTCGACCGTCTTTTTAAGCTCTGCGGCAGGGATTTTATAAAAAGCCGCTAGTTCGTCTAGGGTTTCAAATTTCTTTAGTACCCCTGATTCTAGCGGTTTGGTGTAGTGTTCAGGTATGACCATATTTTTTACGCCCTCAGAGTCGCAGAAGTTGATCGGATAGATATCGGCTTTTGCGTCGATTACTTTAAACATAGCTTGAGAGCGAGTGCGGCGGTCCGCTAGCTCGTTCATATAGCGTTTGCCGGTTCTTGGATCTACTGAAATTCCGTAGCGGAAGCTTCCGTTTACGTTAAACATAGAGCCAACGCCAAAGCCTTTTTCATCAGGGCATGCCCATGGACCAAACTGTATCCAACTTAGCTGCACCGGAGTTGCGCCGATCCTAAACGCCTCTTTCATAGCGCCAGCAGTAGCTCCTGGGTGGTTAGTGCTATCTGTGGTAGGTAGGATAGACGGATCTTGGACTTGTCTAAAGAATACGTCGCGGCAAAATCCGCCCGCAGCTAGTACTACGCCTTTTTTAGCTGTTATGGTCTTTTTAGTTCCGGTAGTGTTTTCGGCGTCGTCTTTTTGGCTCTTTGAGTCGAATTTATAATCCTCTCTGATGATCACGCCGTCTACGCCGCCGTCTTCGCCAAGGACAAACTCGTCAAATTTAGCTCTTTGTCTTAGCTCGCAGCCTTGTAGGCTTTTAAAGTATTCTACCATCGGCTGAACGATACCAGATCCCGAGCCGTTAGCTGTTTGAAGCGATCTAGGTACGCTGTGTCCGCCTGCGTGAGTAACTTTATCTATGTATTTAGCGCCGCATTTTAGAGTTAGTTTATATGCGTCTTGCGCGCGAGTAGCGATGGTGTCGATGAGATCTACGTGGTTTAGTCCGCGGCCGGCTTTTAGGCAGTCTTTGATAAATAACTCGTTGCTATCTTTGATGCCTTCGGCTTTTTGTTTGTCGCTGTTTGGAACGGCAAAAATTCCGCCGTTAATTACGGAGTTGCCGCCTACGCGTCCCATCTTTTCTAGGATTAGGACTTTGTTGCCCTTTTCGGCTGCGGTGATACCTGCTGCAAGTCCTGCAAAACCGGAACCGACGATGACTACGTCCCACTCTTCGTCAAATTTGACGTCTTTAGCGTTTACGGCTGCTTGCGCATTTACCGCACCTAGAGCTAAAGCTCCTGCGCCTACCATACTTAACTTAACAAAATCTCTTCTTGAAACGTTTGAGTTTTTCATAGCTTCTCCTTTAAATTTATGTTAGCTATCTACTTGTAAATCTTTAAATTTACGACTCTACTCTAAATACCTTTATTACTTTTGGCGTCTTTGGCGTCCTCCTTGGATTAAATTTATTTTAGCTAATGTTATTATAGGACTTAACTTTAAAGAATAAGCTTAAATGAAGAAATAATTTATATTTTATTTGCTTGAATTTTGCCGAGCAAGTAAGATACTCGCGGTATTATAAATCTCTTTTTAAAACAAGCTTTGGTTTGAGGTAATGTTTACGGCTGTATATATTTTTGGATCTGCTAAGTAGTCGGTTAAATTTAAAAGAAAAAACCCCGAGCAAAGGTCGCTCGGGGAATGGGAATAAAAACTATATCAACCGCCGAACTGAACGTCGTTGATAGTGATAGTTCCCTTTTCAGGATCTACGGTGTATTTTAGAGAGTCTAAATTTACGCCCGCAAGTCTAACTATGCTATCTTCGTCGCCTATAGTGTTTGCTGTTCCGTTAGCTGCTTTTCTATCATAGACTAGATACGTATCGCCTCTCCATGAGAAAGCATATAGTCTGTCGTTGTGAGCTTCATATGAGCCGAGGTTAGCCCCTTTGTTGATCTCTCTAACCCAGCCTTTTACTACTTCGCCACTCGTCGCTCTAGCTCCGTTATTC
>CAUQJU010000313.1:0-2589 GCA_963518005.1 uncultured Campylobacter sp. | reverse complement strand
GCTGGGGTTTGACGAGTTTGGTAGGCCTATGCTACCGTTTTATCTGGGTAGAGGATACGGCGGAAATCATCCATCTTGCTCAAATCCTAGCGAGGGATGTCCGGCGCTAATATTTAATCGCTGCAGCATAGATTTAAGCACAGGCGAGCGAATGGCCAGGATATGGATAGAGCCGCAGACCGGATATATATCCGAAGTCACGTATCTCCAGATCGCTCCATAATGCGTAAAGTTAAACTCTAAATTTATACCGGCGCAGCTAGTCTTAGGCCTTGACGCTTTGGTCGGCGCCGGGCTTTAGGCGGCTAAATTTATCTGCTTAAATTTACGCTATTTTTCTTTTCTTAAAACTGGGGCGAAGGTTAAATTTAGCAAAATACCCCGCCCAAGACGCAGGCGTAGCTTGTAAGGCTATATATAAATGTAATAATTAAGCTAAAATGCATTGCAAATGTCTTGATTATTAAAATACTAAATTTAAATCCTAACGAACCATCCTATAATTCATCTTTCATAGCTCTGATTATATTTATACTTTTGCCTATTTTAGGCGTTTTAAGGTTAAATTTCAGATTTAAAACATTAGTTAAATCTTAAATCAAAATATTGATTTAAAGTATTAAGGATTTTTATTATTTTTTAAGGACAAATATGCAAATATTTCATATTTAATAAATATGCAAAATCTGCATATAAAAAAGGAGAAAAAATGACGAAGACCGGAAAGGTCATATGCCCGTATTGCGGCACGGGCTGTCAGGTCGAGCTTCATGTCGAAAACAACGTGATAAGAAGCGCGCTTGGAGTGCAGGATAACCCCGTAAATCAGGGCAATCTGTGCTTAAAGGGCTTTTACGGCTGGGACTACGTGGGGGCGCCCGATAGACTAACAAAACCGCTAATCCGCAAAAAAGACGGAGTGTTTAGCAAAGACGGAGACCTTGAAGAGGCTAGCTGGGACGAGGCGCTTGATCTAGTCGTCGCCAAGATGAAAGAAGTAAAGGAAAAATACGGCCCGGACGCGCTAGTAGGCAACTACTCGGCTCGCTGTACGCTAGAGGACAACTACGTCGCGCAAAAAATAATGCGCGCCGTAATCGGTACGAACAACGTCGATCACTGTGCTAGAATTTGACACGCTCCGACTGTGGCAGGTCTTGCCAAAACAATCGGTAACGGAGCGGCGACAAACAGCTTTGTAGAGATCGGACCTTATAGTAATTGTATATTGATGATAGGCTCAAACCCCGAAAACGGCCACCCGATCGCGGCTATGCACATACAGCGCGCACTAAACCGCGGCGCTAAGCTCATCGTGGTAGACCCGATAAAAACGGAATTTGCCAGCCGAGCGGACGTGCATTTGCAGCTAGCGCCCGAACACAACATCGCGGTTATAAACTCGCTCATTTACGTTATTTTCGAGGAAAATTTAGTTAACTGGGACTTCGTAAACGAATGCACTAAGGGCGTAGAATACGTACGCGAAGCGGTCAAAGACTATTCGCCTGAAGCCATCGCTAGCTACACCAATCTAAACCCTGAGGACGTGAGAAAAGCGGCCCGCATGTACGCAACTATCCGTCCGGCCGTCATCACGCACGGTATGGGCGTTACGCACTTTAACCACGGCGTAGGCGCAGTTTGCGATATTTCAAATTTATTCCTTTTAACCGGAAATATCTGCGAGCTAGGCAGCGGCGACCTACCGATACGCGGACAAGAAAACGTCCAAGGCTGCTGCGATATGGGCGTGTTGCCAAATATTTTCCCAAATTTAGGCTCGGTAACCGATCCGAAACAGCGCGAGTGGTTCGAGCAGGTTTGGCATCTGGAGCCGGGCTCCTTAAACGGTAAAATCGGCATCCATAAAACCGAAGTGCCAAACGCCATCCTTGACGGCAGAGTGCACTTTTTCTGGACGATGGGCGAAAACCCGGTTATGACGGATCCAAATACCAACCACTTCCTAAAAGCGATCTCAAAGGTCGATATGTACGTGGTTCAGGATATATTTTTAACCGAAACGTCGCGTAAAGCCGACGTAGTTTTGCCAGGCGTAGCAAGTAGCGAAAAAGAAGGCCTCTACGCCAACGCCGAGCGCCGCGTGCAGCACAACGAGCACGTCATCACGCCTCCGGGAGACGCCAGACAAGACTGGTGGATCATCTGCGAGATCGCGCGAAGGCTTGGAGCGACAGAGGGATTTAACTTTAACTCGCCTGAAGAAATTTGGGAAGAAGTACGCAAGTGCGACCCTAGAAGATACGGCGGCATGAGCTACTACCGTATCAAAAAGCACCACGGACTGCACTGGCCGTGCCCTGATGAAAACGACATGGGCGGGCAGAGCCTATATCTAGACAAAAAATTCTTTACGCCCGACGGCAAAGGTAAATTTATCCCTTGCTTGCACGTAAAGAGCGTCGCGGATATCGAGCCTGCCAAAGCCGAGTTTGCTAAACGCGTAAATTTACCGCCTGAGTACGAAGTGATGGCCGGTAGCGTGGACGAGCCGACCGACGCCGAGTATCCGATACAGCTACTAACTACGCGTAAAGTCTATCAGTACGCCGGCGGCGTCATGAC
>CAUQJU010000312.1:0-2615 GCA_963518005.1 uncultured Campylobacter sp. | reverse complement strand
ATAAGGGGTTAAAGGTCGAGGGTATAAAATGCGTCAAAACCTTCACCGGCTCGCTAATGAGCGAAGGCACCGACACGCTGATCCCGGTCGAAAACGTCGAGGTATCAGGCGGCAAGATCCTCATCAAAAAGCCCGTGCCAAAGGGCTTTGCCGTGCGCGAAGTCGGCGAAAGCTACAAAAAAGGCGAAATCCTAATCAAAAAAGGCGCGACGATAGGCTACGCCGAGACCGCGCTGCTAGCCGAGCTTGGGATCTTTAACGTTAGCGTATTCGTGCGGCCGCGAGTCGCGGTGCTAGCGACTGGAAGCGAGATAAAAGACCTCGGAGAGCCGCTAGAAAACGCCGCGCAGATCCACAGCTCAAACCACGTAGGTATCGCGGCCATGGTGCGCAAAATGGGCGGCGAACCCGTGCTGTGCGAGATAGTGCGCGACCGCGCCGAGCTGGTAAAAGACGCCATCGTCTGCGCGCTAAAATCAGCCGACGTGCTGGTCACCACGGGCGGCATCAGCATGGGCGACTACGACTTCGTAAAGGGCGCGCTGGGCGAAAATTTCGACATTATCATCGACGGCGCCGCGATCAAACCGGGCCGCCACATCAAAGTAGCAAAAGCGGGCGAAAAATATATATTCGCGCTGCCGGGCTTCCCGTACTCGGCGATGGTGATGTGCGTGCTCTACGTGCGCGTGCTGCTAAACGCGTGGTTTGGCGCTAGCGAGCCTAAAATCACGGCGATCATGGACGAGGACTACAAAAAGCGCTCGCCGTTTTTGGAGTTTACGGCGGTAAATTTAGTAAATCGAGACGGCAAAATTTACGTAAATTTAGACGGCAAGAAGCTCGGTAGCTCGGCGATCGTAAATAACCTCACAGGGGGCGCCGCGCTTTTAATCATCCCCAAAGAGACAGAATTTATCGCAAAGGGCGAGATAGTCGAAGTACTGAAAATGGTTTAAATTTGAGTAAATTTAGCTTTTGCGGCTTGGATGCATAGCAAATAAGCGCGCAGGCGGCGCTAAGGCAAAAGCCGGCAAAAAACCGGGCATAAATTTGGCGCGATTTTATAAAACGCAAGCATAAATTTAGCGCAAACAAAAGGTAAAAATGAAAGAGCAGATAAACCGCATCAAAGAAAAGCTAAAAATAGCCAAAAAAGCGGATAAAAAACTAAAAGTTTTCGGCGCAAGCAACCACAAATACGCCCTCAAAGCGTCGATAGAAGAAAAGAAATTAGCCGCGTTAGAGAAGAAATACGGCGTAAGCTTGCCCGCCCATTTTAGAGCCTTTTTGCTAGAGATCGCTGACGGCGGGGGCGGGTTTGGCTACTATATGGGCGGTAGCGCGAGCGAGCTTTTGCAAATTTACGAAGAGGCGCGAAACAGGGGCGATACGGAGCTAAAAACCGACTGCCTTGACGCTTTGACGCATAAAGCTCCTCGCTTTGAGACGCAAATTTTAGATAAGATATAAAGTTTTATCAAAAACGAGGCACATAGCGAGGATTTTGCGAAGCTTACTAGTATCTTATGCGCAAACGATTTTGCGCGGGGTAAGGCCTATCTAGCGCATCTTGCGCAGATTGATTATCTACTTTTTTTACAAATCATTCACTGGTGGGCAAAGGACAAAAAGGCCGCTAGCAGGGAGTTTATGTCCATAGCGGACGAAAACGCCGCGCAAATCCTAAACCAAAAGGACGAAGAGCGCGCGGCGCAGACGTTTAGATTTTATACGTATTTGCTAGAAAACGCCAAGCTTGATTACGGAGCTAAGATCGAGCATTTTGCGACTAGCCCTAATTATTCCATTCGCGTTACGTGCTTTTACGCGCTAGGGCAGCTGAAAAATAAAAGCAAATATCTAAAAACGCTGATTTTAGGACTAAGCGACGAGGAGCCCTACGTCGTGACGATCGCCTTACAAGCCGTGTGCGGACTGACGGACGAGCGGCTGCTGCCTCATCTAAAAGCCGTCGCGCAGCGCTTTTTAAAAGACGACGAAAACTCCGTGGTTACAAATCTAAACTACGTGCTAGAGCCATACGGTTTAGATAATAAAAAGATAAAAAAGATGGAATTTAAAGCCGAAATTTAAGGAAAAAAATGGATGAAATTTTAGAAAAAATTTACGCGATAGAAGGCCTTGGGGAGCTAGAAAATTTTTTGCGCGAAAAGGGATTAAATTTAATGCGCGAGCCTTTGCTGGCGGAATTTGACCGATACGCCTTTTATCAAACCGCCAGCGAGTGGAACAAAGCCGTAAAAATCTGCGAATGCCTAGCGATAACGGGCTGGGGCGAGCGCGAGAGCCTAGAAGCTCTTCGCGGTAGATATTTTAACGGGCAGTATATGACCTATTTTTTAAACGCTAGCGGCGAACCGCGCTTTGTAGAGGCGCACTGGTCAAAGCGCAAAACGGGGCTAAGCATGCAAGATAACGAGACGTTTTTTAACCCTAGTCCGGACGATAACGGCAAAACGCTAAAACGCCCAGTAAAAGAGCAAATCCAAGACGTCAAGCTAGCTAGCCAGCGCAACTGGATACCTAAAAATCCAATCCGCGTCTCAATCGGCATCAAAAACTGTTACGAGAACTCGCGCGCGGTGATAGAT
>CAUQJU010000311.1:0-2631 GCA_963518005.1 uncultured Campylobacter sp. | reverse complement strand
TATAGGCGTCTTGCTTGACGGCAGCTTCGCTTTGGTCGTCCTTTGCCTCAACTTCTAGCTTATCCGCCCCTTTCCACTGTGCCATCTTGAACCAATAAGGCACTTTTGCCTTGATGGGCATCTTGTAAAAGCCTTTAACGAGAATTAAAATATCGCTACTATCTTGGTTTTTCAAATCTTGGGCAGTTACTAGCTTTTTGGCTTCTTTGCTCTTTGAGATATTGCTTTTAAACAGCTCCATATTACCTTGCGATTTGCTGATTTTGATATTTGTGTAGTCGCCGATTAACTTGCTCGTATCCTCTGCGTCTTTGTCGCTATTCATGTTAAAAATTACGTGATATCCGCTGTTATTTTTTACGATATTCATATCGTCTTCACCGTAGTATTTTTTGATCTGCTCGTAGCTTTGCGTAACGAAAACCGGTAAAAGTCCATAGCTTCTGCAAAGTGCGGGGGCTTCTAATAAAAACGGCATCTTGCCGAAGCGCACGAACTCATCCCCGAAAAAGTATATAAATCTCTCGGGATCGCTGCACTCTTCTCCGCTCATTAATTTCTTAAATAATGTTTCTATAAAAATACGAATTAAAGGAGCTAAAATTTCGATATCTTCGGTTTGAACGACTACGTACATTGATATTCTTTTCGCTCTTAAATCCTCGAACGTAAAGCTCATCTTGCTGGTTGCGTTGGCTACTTGCGGATTGCTAAAAACCGTCATAAACGTATCGTATGTCGATTTTATGCTTGCAAATTCATTATCTGCGGCTCTTGCATACGCTCTAGCCTGATTTCTCGTGCTTTCGTCGATACCTTCGTCAAAGCTTGTCTGTTTTAGCCAAATTTTAAAAGTATCTACGTCATAGTCTCTCTCTCTTTCTTTGTCCGGGTCGTCCTCGTCTATCTCTTTCATTGCCTCTTCGCCGAATTTTTCGTCCAAATACTCGAAATAATCGGCTTTTGGAGCTTGTGCAAGTTGGGCTAGCGTAGCGTGTTTGTCTTTTTGCATAAAGTATTCGGCGAAAAATACAAACATCGTTCTTGCCGATTTTATCCAGTGATCGTTTTCGCTGCCTTTTTCGCCTACGAAAATGGTAGAAGCTATCTGCTCGGCCAATTTTTTGATATGTATATACTCCATGTCTTTAACGATTGAACGATCGAACGGGTTAAAAAATAGCGTATTATCCCAGCTAAAAGGGGAGAATAGCTGAATTTCGTTGTTAAAATATTTTTGCCTATACCCGGCTGTTTTTTTATATAGTTCGCCTTTGATATCTAGCGTTACGCAAGAAGCTGGTACGCTTAGTAAATTTGGAATGATCATACCCGCCGTTTTACCGCTTCCAGGAGGCGCTACCACTAGCGTTGAGAGCGGCTGCGTAGCCCTTAAAAACTGCGGATTATCGCTATCTATATTGTGACATCCTAGCACCAAGCCGTTTTTATAGTTTATATTCATTTTAGGGAAGTCTTCGGGCGTCGCAAACCTTGCTGAGCCATAATCTTCGCCGTCTCTAAAATACGGCAATAGCCACCACGTAAAGACTACCAAAAACGGGGCGATCAGCATAAATAATGCAACGTAAGCCTTTAATTTTAGCGTTGGCGCGCCTATATTTATTAAAATTTTATACGCCACTGCGGGTACTTTTATCAAATCCGGATTAAAAATAACCTTGACTACCGCCAAATATAGCACTACGCCCATTATGAGCGAAACGAAGAAAGCCCAAGCCCATCTTTTAGCGGTAAATTCTTTTGAACTATCCATTTTCCTCCCCTTTTGCTTCCTCATTGCTCGGCGTTTTAGTATGTTTGACATCTATTTTTATTTTTAAATCTTCCATTTTTGCGCTTAATTCTTTTATGACTATTGCGAAGCCCCGCATATTTTTTTCTAGGTCGTTTTTGGCTTCTTCTGGGCCGGTAATGTTTGCATTTAGATGATAGGCAATCTGATTTAAATTTACACCCAAGCGACCGAATTCTCGTAAGAATTCGCTTATTATTTCGTTGTTCGTTTCTATCTGTTCTAGCACATCAGCGTATTTTTCTACATGTATCAACTTTCGAACTACTGCCGATTTACTTTCATTGCGTCTTTGAGATATGCGTTTTAGTACCCTTGCGTCGGCTTCGGTAAAATATATAAAATGTGCGGCTACTTTTCTCATGCTACGATCTTTGCAATGTCCAGTTCTTTTAAATTTAAGATATCCGTCACGACTCTTTGATTTTTAACCCTGGCTATTTGGATAATGTAATCGATCGCCGTAACGATAAGGCTATCTAGCATGCGATCGTCCACGCTTGATAGGCCACCTCCTAAAATAATATTGGTTTTAATGGCCTTTATGGCGTCTTTGGGATTATTTGCGTGCAAGGTACTTAAATTTCCGGCATGCCCGGTGTTGTTTACCCTTAAAAACGAAAAGGTATTGCGGATGTCTATCTCGCCTAAAAATAGCCTATCGGGTCGTAAGCGCATCGCATTATCGATCGCTACCTGATAGCTGTAAATTTCGGTGGCGATTTTGGGTACGGCCAGCTGCGTTTTATTTACGTTTTCTACCCTAAGCTCTTGGCTGTCCTCTATGGTGACTACTCGCTCGCCCGGGTCTATTT
>CAUQJU010000310.1:0-2637 GCA_963518005.1 uncultured Campylobacter sp. | reverse complement strand
CTAAATGCGGCAAATATCGGCGCAAACGCCTTTGCTATGTTCGTCAAAAATCAGCGTCAATGGGAAGCCAAACCGCTAACCCCAGAAAATATCTCCAAATTTAAACAAAATTTAAAAGCCGCCCATATCGAGCCCAGGCACGTTTTGCCGCACAACGGCTACCTTATAAATTTAGGCCATCCAAGCGCCGAGCAAAGGCAAAAGTCCATTAACGCCTTTTTGGACGAAATTTACCGCGTAGAAGCGCTAGGCCTAGTGATGATAAATTTTCATCCGGGCTCGTATCTAAACGAAATTTCGCCCGAAATTTGCCTCCAAAATATCGCAAATTCCGTAAATTTCCTACTCGAAAATAGCCAAAACGTAAAGCTAGTCATAGAAAATACCGCGGGTCAGGGCTCAAATTTAGGCTTTAAATTCGAGCATCTAGCCTTTATCATTAAAAACTGTATCGATAAAAGCAGGATCGGCGTCTGTCTCGACACCTGCCACACCTTTGCCGCGGGATACGACATCAGAGATGACTACGGGCGCGTGATGAGCGAATTTGACGAGATAGTCGGACGCGATATGCTGTGCGGCATGCATCTAAACGATACGAAATTCGACCTAGCCAGCAAAAAGGACCGCCACGAGAGCCTAGGAAAGGGCTTTTTGGGCTTAAAAACATTTGAAAACATCATAAACGACCCCCGCACGGACGATATCCCGCTAGTTTTAGAGACGATCGACGAGAGCATCTGGGCGGACGAGATAAAAATTTTAAGAAACTTTAAAGGAGCATAAATGAGAAAATATATCGGCGTTTGCCTAGCGGCTTGCTGCTGTCTAAATGCGGCGGGCTTTAAAATCCCCGAGCAAAGCGGCGATAGCATTGCGCTTTTAAACTCAAACGTCGCGACGAGTTTCGGTCCCGACGCAGCCTATAATAACCCGGCAAATATGATATTTTTAGGCGGCGGACACTATCTTGAAGGCTCGCTAACCTACCTGCATATGGCAAAGACGAAATATAGCCACTTTAGCGGGGCTAAATTTACCTCAAAAAGAGCAGGCGCGCTAGCTCCGACTTTTCATTACGTTTCGCCGCAGTTTGGCGACTGGCGCTTTGGCCTATCAGTCGTCGTGCCTGCGGGAATGTCGATGAGATGGGACGAAAATCTACCTAAAGCCACATCTAAAAAATTTGATCTAAAAGTGATCGAAGTAAATCCTAGCGTCGCCTACGCGCTAACCGATAACATCGCGCTAGGCTTTGGCCTTCGCGCCGTTTACGCTAGAGGAGAAGCCGTGCAGGAGGTGCCTGGCGCCCTACCTGCCTCGCAAGACATCAAGGGCGACCGCATAAATTTCGGCTATAACGCGGCAATCACCTATAAACCGACCTCAAATTTGAGCCTAGCGGCCACCTACCGCTCGAAAGTAAATATGAATCTAAAAGGCGACACCGACATCAGCGCGCCGGCGCACCCGAGAGGAGCATTTCCGAGCGGCTCGTATAGCGGCGGCGCAAAGCTATCCGTACCGCTACCTGCGAGCTTAAATTTAGCCCTATCTTACAAAATCGCAAACACCACGCTGCTATTTGATTTTGAGCGAACCTATTGGTCGGCGTGGAAAGAGCTTGACTTCAACTACCCGGGCGCCTCGGCCGCTCACTACCGCAACCCGTTTTTTGCGGCATTTGACGCGTCTAAAAAGCGCGACTGGAAGGACAGCAACGCCTACCGCATCGGCGTAGCGCACGACGCTACGGACAAACTCCGCCTGATGGGCGCGGTTACGTTTGACGAGGCCGCCTCTAGAGCCGACACCACGGGCTTTGACCTGCCAGATACCAAAGCCGTCATCTATGCAGCGGGCTTTAACTACAAATTTACGGACGCTTTGGAGCTAGGAGCTAGCTACTTCTACCAAGACAGAAAGGCACGCGACGTGAACTACTACTCAAACGCGTCGGGGCTTTATCCAAACGGCAAATTTGAGCGCGGCAACGCTCAGGCGATAAATTTGAACGTAAAATATAAATTTTAAGGCGCGGCCATGAACTACCCTTACGAAAATTTCGAGGATATGCTAAACGTCTCTGTAGATAAAAACGGCGGCGGTATCGCGATCTAAACAGAAACGGGCAAGATGAGCTACAATCAGCTACGCGCAAACGCATTTACGCTGGCTGCGTTTTTACAAGGTATGGGCGTGAAAAAGGGCGACCGCGTCGCGATGATCGTAAACAACTCGCCCGAGTTTATCGCTAGCTACTTCGCCATCACGCTACTTGGCGCCGTGGCCGTGCCGATAAATACCTTCTTAAAATACGAAGAATTCGAATACATCATAAACGACTGCGGGGCGAAATTTCTCTTTGCTTCGGCCGAGCTAGCCAAAGAGATACGCGGACTAGAGAGCAAAACCGCAATCAAAAAGATCGTCTGGATCGGCGATAGGGCTGAATTTGACGGAAACAATATCGCCTACGCCCACGCGCTAAACTGCCGTATAGAGCTAAATTTGACCGACCGACCGAAGCTCGACGATCTAGCCCACATCATCTACACCTCAGGCACCACGGGCAAGCCGAAGGGCGCGATGATCAGCTACCGCAATCTCATCTCAAACGTCCAGGGCGCGCACGAG
>CAUQJU010000309.1:0-2639 GCA_963518005.1 uncultured Campylobacter sp. | reverse complement strand
CATTTATCGAGTTTATAAGCTTCGTGTAGTGCGCGAACGGCTAGCTCGCCGTATTTTTGATCGACGATCATCGAGATTTTTATCTCGCTTGTGGAGATCATTTGGATATTTATGCCTTCGTTTGCTAGCGTTTGAATGGCTAGAGACGCTACTCCGGTGTGGCTTTTCATACCTACGCCCACGACCGAGACCTTAACTATCTCGTCGTTGTATAAAATTTCCCTCGACGCGCTTAGTTTATCCATGCACTCTTTTGCGACGTGAAGCTCATTTTGCGGTACGGTAAAGCCAAGATTAGTCGTGCCGTCCTGGCCTACGTTTTGGATTATCATATCTACGTTTATGTTTTTTTCTGCAAGCGCGGTGAAAATTTCAGCCGCGATGCCCGGCTTATCGACCACACCTCTTAAAGTTACTCTAGCTTGGTTTTTATCTAGCGCGATACCGCTTACTAGCACTGCTTCCATACTCTCTTCCTTTGTTATTAGTGTTCCTTCGTTATGATTAAAGCTGCTTCTGGTGACTAAATTTACGTTTAGCTTTTTAGCTAGCTCGACTGAGCGGTTTTGCAGCACCTTTGCGCCTAGGCTCGCAAGCTCTAGCATCTCGTCGTAGCTGATTTTATCTAGCTTTTTAGCCTTTGGCTCGATGCGAGGATCGGTGGTATAAACTCCGTCTACGTCGGTATAAATCTCGCAAAGATCCGCATCCAGCGCGCCTGCTATCGCTACGGCGCTAAGGTCGCTACCGCCTCGTCCCAGAGTCGTTACGTCGCCCTTTTCGTCTATACCCTGAAAGCCCGCTACGACGACGATCTTGCCCGCCTTTAGCTCCTCTTTCATACGCTTAGTATCTATCGCCTCGATCCTAGCCTTGGTATGCACGCTATCTGTTATGATTCCCGCTAGCCTACCGCTTAGACCAACTGCGGGATAGCCTAAATTTATCAGCGCTATCGTTAAAAGCGCGCAGGTAACGCGCTCGCCGGAGCTAAGCAGCATATCCATCGCCACGCCGTCGGGAGCCTTCGTATAATGCTCGGCGTACTCCACCAGCTGATTAGTCACGCCGCTCATAGCCGAGACCACGACTACGACGTCAGCACCGCTTTTTTTAGCCTCTATCGCTCTAGCGGCGACGTTTTCTATCCTCTCAAGCGTCCCTACGCTCGTGCCGCCGTATTTTTGGACGATTAACATTAGATAAATCCTTTCTCTTTAAAGTAGCCGATAACCTTGCTATAAATCGGCTTTTTGAAGTGGTTTACGTCGCCTAAAACCTCGCTTGAGTTTATAAATTTATACTCGTTAAATTCGGGTTTTTTGGTATTTATATTGATCTTCGCACTAGGGCGCAACCGCACTAGAAAATACTTTTGCGTCTGCCCGTCAAAATTATAAAATTTCCTACTCGTCGTACCCTCGGGGAAGTCGTAGCTAAGCCACTGCGGATACTCGCTAAGCACGTCTATTTCATCCGTGCCTATCTCCTCTTTTAGCTCTCTTTTTAGAGCTTCTTGCGGCGTCTCGCCCTCGTCTATGCCGCCCTGCGGGAACTGCCAGATACCCGTCATATCACACCTTTGCGCGATAAATATCCTACAATCAAACGGATAAGAAGGCGCGAGTATGACCGCCGCGACGTTTGGTCTATATTTTTTTTCCATATTTTTTCCGAGAATTTTTAATTGCGGATTTTAACGAAAAATAGTTAAGATATAGCTAAATATCGAGAGGTTAGCGCAAAAATTTAACGCTTAGGCTTAAAATTTTTATTTAAAATTTAAAATTACGAATTTTACTTTTTGCGATACATTGCGACGCAGTAAAATTTGCGCATTTTGCCTGACTATCCGCTAAATTTAAGCCGCTATTTTAGCTCCAGTATCGCCCGCACCTCTTCGTCGGTAAACAAACTCGCGCTTTCGTGCTTTTTGCGTTCAAGCGCGGTTTTGGATTCGGCGCGCGACGTCAAATTTTGCCCAGACTCGTTAAAATCAAACAACGCAGCCTGAGCAAAATCGTCTGAAACGGCAGTTTTTGCGGCTTCGTTTGAGGTAGCCGCTTTGCTAAACGAAGCCGTTTGAGTAGCTCCGCCAAACGCGGAAGCTTCTTGTTGAACGGTATTTTGAGCACTTTCGGCTAAAACCGCGATTTTAGGCGCTTTGCTTAAAGAACCTGTTTGCAAGATAGCCTTTTCCTCGCGGCTTCTCTCTTGATACGGCGCGACAAGCGGCCTATCTTGTAAAATTTGCTCCCGAGCAAAAGCGGTTTTTCGCTCGCTCTTAGCCGCTAAATTTGTCTCAAATTCGGCATCATCAATCGCCTGACGCGCATTTTCAAATTTAGCGTCTTCGTCAAATTTAACCGCCGTAGCCTCGTCGCTATCGTCAAATTTATCGTCCTGCAAAAATAAAGTTCCGTCGGGCAAAATCTCGTCCCGCTCGTCTTGGCACGAAAAAAGTTCGTTTATGTTGATAGCGTCCGCGCTACCCTCGTCTTTGCTCGGCGCTTCATTGGCGCTTTGTCCGATCTCCTCGATGCCCGTTATACGCAGGCTTGGCATCACGGCCTTAAAGCTTTGCAAAATCGGCAAAAAAGAGCCGTCAAATCCATCTAAAATCACTCGCATATTTAGCC
>CAUQJU010000308.1:0-2639 GCA_963518005.1 uncultured Campylobacter sp. | reverse complement strand
GTTGCACGACGAGCACGAGAGGATGCAGGGCGTAAAAGCCAGGATCGCCGAGCTGGAGGAGCGGCTAAAAGAGGCAAAACTAGAGCGAGAAAAGATAAAAGAGCAGATAAAAAACAGTTGGGGATTTGTCTGATGGCTAGGATAAATTTAGGCGAGGTCGTAAAAGGCGCCGAGCAGCTAAGCCTGGGCATCTCTATCGTCGTAGCGATTATTATCGGCTCGGGCGCGGGGTACTGGATCATGAAGGAAACGGGCTGGACGTGGACGCTGTTTGCGGGCATCGCAGTCGGTATCGCCGCAGCCGGGCTAAACATCAAAAAAGCCTACGACGCGCAGATAAAAAGCCTTGAGCAGCTAAAAGACGAGAGTAAATTTAAACTCGCGAAAGACGACGACGAGGACGATGAGTGAATTTTAAGCTCCTTGCCGTTTACGGTGCGTTTGAGACTTTATTGTTGCTGGGCTCTGCAGTATTTGGCCGCGCGTGGTTTTACAGCTCGCAGGTTGCTTTTTGGGGCTCGCTTTTGGTGTTAGCCGCAACCTTTAAAGCCTACAAAAAGCGCGTGCAAAACGGGGTGCGAGACTATGACGCCTCCGCAGAGGACGACATAGACGAATGGGGCGAAAATCACGAGGAGTTTCCCGATCGCCCCGCGGAGGCTAAATTTTACGGGCATGACCCGCACCGCGAAGATGCTAAGCGCTTGGACGCGTTAAATTTAGAGGACTACGCAAAAACGGACGCGGAATTTGACCAAGCAGCGGAGCTAAATTTAAATAGAGAAAATGAGCGGGTTAAATTTGACGCGGCAACAGAACAAAACGAAGCCGTGCAGGGCAAATTTGACGAGCAAAATTTAAACGAAGCAGGCCAAAGCGGTGGGTCAAATTTGAGTGCGGCAAGTGAGTCAAATTTAAATGAATCAAATCAAAATAGCGAAACTAAGCCTTCAAAAAAGCAAAATTTCGCGCGTAATTTAAAGCAAAATTCGCCCAACTATTTCACCGCTTTCGTGCCTTTTCGGCTGATCGCGTATGCGGTTTTGGTCGTCGGATTTTTGGCGCTAAAAAGACAAGACAACCTTGATATCGCCGCGTTTTTGATCGCGCTTGCGGCGATGCCTGCGGGCGCTTTGATATATGGAGTAAAAAGCAATGAGAAATAGCTCGATAATAACGATTAGATCGATGTTTGCACTATTTGTGGGGATGGCGTTTTTGTTTGTAGGAAACGGCCTCATCATCAGCTCTGCGGGCGTCGAGCTAAAAAAAATGGGCGCGGACGAGCTAGAGACGGGATTTGTTATCGCGGTATTTTTCGTTGGAGCTATGGCGGCTACGATATTTTCGCATAAAATCGTCTCAAAAGTCGGCCACATCAGGAGCTTTGGGATATTTGCGTCGCTTTTTGGTATCGCGGCGATGTTTCACGATCTTAGCCAAAATCTCTACTTTTGGGCCTTTTTGCGCGGGTGTTTGGGATTTTGCTACTACTCGATTTTAATGATAATCGAAAGCTGGCTCAACGCGCGCGCTAGAAACGAAGTGCGCTCACGAGTACTGGCATTTTACGAGATCACGTTTTACGTATGTTTTGGGCTGGGTATCCTCGTGCTATCGCTAAATTTATCCACTTCTCACGTGCTTTTGCTTAGCGCGGCGTTTATTTTGTTTTCGAGTATTCCTTTAAATTTGATCCGCATCAAAGAGCCGCCGATCCCCGAAAAAAAGAGCGTCTCGATCCCGAGAGTATTTGCGCTCGTGACTTTGGCACTCATTACCAGCATCGTAGCGGGCATCCTCATAAACGGCTTTTTTGCGATGGCTAGCGTTTATATCCTGCTGCAAGGATACGGCGCGAGGGAGGTTTCGTTTTTCATGACCGTCGCGATGGCGGGCGGCTTTATCGCTCACTCTCTCATCGGCGGTTTTTCGGATAAATTCGGCCGCCGCCCCGCGATAATGTGCTGCGCGGGCGTGTCGCTATTTGCGGCTATTTGTTTTTTGGCGCTTAAGCCCTCTATCTACGCGCAGTACGTTTTGTCGTTTTTTTTGGGTTCCGGCGCTTTTTGCCTCTATGCGTTATCGCTTGCTCGCGCCAACGACGTTTTAAAACATAAAAATCAAGGCATCGAAGTAGGGCGCGCCGTGCTTTTTAGCTACTCTTTCGGCTCGCTTCTTTCGTCCGTGATAATGGGCGCTAGTATGAAAATTTTAGGCTTTGACGGCTTTATGTGGGTTTATGTAGCGCTGCTTGCGTTTCTCATCGCATTTTGCCTCACGCAAAAGACCGTTCCGCTTGAAAGCAGGCGAGGCTTTGAGCATAGCCCCGGCACGATGGCAAATAGCTAATGAAAATCTCAAATTTGACGATATAACCATATGGAATCAGTAAATAACGCTATAAGCTCGCAAATCGCGACCCAGGCCGCAGTCGGCGGCGCGCTACCCAAAACAGGCGGAGTAGGCGGCGCAAACGCCGGACAGACGGGTCAGGCGGGCGAAACCAAAAATCTTTTTAAAAATCAGCCCGCGCCCTCGCAAAATTTAGGCTCCGAAGCCGCGGATAACGCCGTAAAGGATCTAGACAAGCTCGTAAATAAGCTTTTAGACGAGCTAAAATCAAGCCCTACGCAGGC
>CAUQJU010000307.1:0-2651 GCA_963518005.1 uncultured Campylobacter sp. | reverse complement strand
CTAAAACTCTGCCGTTTTAGTCCGCAAAAATTTACGCCGCATGCAAGTCTCGCGCCACCAAAAAGCGGGTCAAATTTGAGTAAATTTAGCTAAATTTGAAGCTGGATTTAAATCGGTTAAATTTAGCTGCGAAGTCTATGCGCGCGTTAGATTTACGCGCCGTTAGAAGTATTTGCCGTGCCGCTTTTGCCGGCAAAAAATGCGCGTCAAATTTTAGAAAAGCCGTCGCGCCCAAACGCCCTTTCGCCGCATGACGGCTATAAATTTAAACAAAATGGAGATTCATTGTTCGCTGATATTTTACGCCTTTCGCTAAAGGACCTTTTCACGCCCAAATTTATCGCGCTTTCTATCCTGCCGCTCGTTTTTTCCGCGCTTATTATCGCGGCGATTGCGATGTTTGGCGGCCGCGAGCTGTACGAGGCGCTAAACGCCGCCGTATCTGGCGAGACGGGCGCACTGGCCGAGTATCCGATGGCGGCTAAAATCCTCAGCCTAGGCATCGCAAAATGGCTCATCGGCGCGATATTTTACGCGGTCGGCGCATATCTAGTCGTTATGCTTTCGGTTTTTTGCGCGCTCGCGGTTGCGGGCTTTCTCACTCCAGTGATCGCCCGCGAGATAAACCGCAGGCACTACCGCGTGGACGAGGCGCAGCTGGCAAATATCAGCCTAGCTCGCCAAACGGCTCTTATGGGTCAAATTTTGCTTAAATTTATCCTGATCGCGCTTATTTGCGTGCCGATTTTAGCCGTGCCCGCGCTAAATTTCCTCGCCCTGCACCCCGCGTTTTTTTATCTTTATTATTCGCTACTTTTCATCGACGTCGCGCCAAACGCCCTCTCGCGGCATAAATTCGAGCTTTATTTGCTGGACTACGGCGGATATAAATTTAAAGCCGCCGCGCTATGCTTTTACCTACTATGTTTAGTGCCTATTTTCGGGCTTTTCTTGCAGGTTTTTTTCGTTATTTATTTTTCGCATTTTTTCTTTTTACGCGAGACTTCGCGCTTGACGTAAATCATTTCAAATCAGCGAAAAACTAAATAAAATACGCCCGAATTTTTTACGAAGGAAGTCAAATGAGAACCGAAAATATCGTAGTTTGCAACGTCTGCGGACAAAAAAGCACGGAAAACGAAAACGCCGTATTCGTCCGCGCCCATAAAAACGGCGAAGAGGTCGATATCTGCACGGCGTGCATCCCTAGCGTCATCCACGGCTCTGGCCTAGTCGTTCGCAGCAACGACGAAGTCAAAGAAGACCTATAAATTTAAGCCCGCTCGGGCTTAAATTTACGCTATTTTTCCCGACTATTTCGCTCTTTTAAACTCTCATAAATAAAAACATAGATATAATCTACCCAAAACCAAAAATACCAAAAAGGATGAAAATGAAACAAAAAATAAGCCTAGAAAGGAGAAACTATGAGTAAATTTACGCATTTTAGCCATGCGCCAAACGCAGCAAGCCTAAAACGCAGCGTAAAATCGCGCAAGCAAAACGCGGCGCAAAGCAAAACAAACGCCTATGGGGGGGGGGTACGAACTAAATCGCGAGCTAAATTTAAAAGCTAAAACCGCTAAATTTAAGCCCCTTAGCCTAGCTATGGCTTCGTTTTTGGCCGTAAGTATTTCCTATGGCGCAGGACCTATTGATATACCTAAAGTCACCCAACAAGAGCTTTCGGAGCTTTTTTGTTACAAGCCGGTTTATGCCAGCGCCGGTGATTCTGGAAACTATATATATCCCGCTCCTGCTAATACTCCCATAGGCTCTCTAGCACATAACCAAAAAGCTACGAATATCTCCGCGGATGTAGGCGGTGTCGGTTATCAGATAGAAGTATGGAAAAAGCCAAATCCTAAAGTCAAGTATGTAGATAGCTTTAAACTTATAAACCGCAGCGACTTTTTTCGAAGCGCATTTTCTAATGACGGCAGCCCTAGATTTAACGGCACAAATAATAGAAGCGAGGATGGTAGCACTATATACGCAATCGAAAAAAGCCACATAGACTACACTGACGATATGGTGAGTAGAAGTTATATTGGTTTTGGCGGAACCACGGGATTTTTTAAGCTAGAGGATAATGTTTTTGACAACCTATCTATGTCTTATTTTTATTCGGTAGCTGAAAACTACGGCGACCCCGCTGGTGGCGTTGTTTACCCCGGCCAATACAATGGGCTTAGAAGGTTTATAGGAAAGATCAAACAGTGCGACGGTAAAAACGATAAATTTTTCTTAGAGTCTAGGAAAGATTGGGGTATATCAGAGCTTAGTTTTGATGGAAATGGCATATATAAAAATAGATACAAAAATTTCTATAAGATAACAAATGAACTTTACGGCGAGACGGTAAACGGGACTAAATTTACAGACAAGGGACTTTTTACTCAGGTATCCGGTAGAGATTTCGTCCTTAAGATCGTAAATTTCGATGAAAATGACAATCCGGTTCCAAACAGGGAAAATTTAAAGATGGCTTTAGTGGCAACTAGCATCGGCAAAGCTCAATCTCTAAAAAGACACATCCTGCCCGGATACGACATCGTATACGAGGGCGGCCCAAACCACGGCAGATCCATCATCCATAACGCTCCGCCTCCGCCTTTTGGCGATGCGGGCGACTATAGTACCGTAAGCGA
>CAUQJU010000306.1:0-2655 GCA_963518005.1 uncultured Campylobacter sp. | reverse complement strand
GTATAATAGTCAAAAAAGCTAAATTTTACATTATTTAATTACATTAGTTTCTATCGCGGAGCGGGCGGCGATTATCTGTAAAATGTAGATTTTTTTTGTATAATTTTCGCTATGGATAAAACAAAGCTTAAAACGCAGCCGCACAAGGCGCTATTTCTTGATCGCGACGGCGTGATAAACGAGGATGCGGGCTATGTTTATAGACGCGAGGATTTCGTGTTTAAAGATGGTATTTTTGCCGCTTTAAGGGAATTTGCGCAGGCAGGCTACGCGCTGGTCGTGGTGACGAATCAATCAGGCATCGGGCGAGGCTACTACACGCTGGAGCAGTTTGATGAGCTTTGCAGGTTTATGCTGGGCGAGTTTGAAAAAGAAGGCGTAAAGATAGAGAAAATTTACTTTTGTCCGCATGCGCCGGAGGCTCTTTGCGGTTGTCGTAAACCAAAGCCCGGCATGCTGATAAAGGCCGCAAACGAGCTAAACATCGACCTTGCGCGCTCAATCATGATAGGCGACAAGGATAGCGACGTGCAGGCTGGGCAAAGCGCCGGCGTCGGGGTAAATTTAAAGCTGGACGACCGGCTAAAAAGCGTGGCTGAGGCGCTAGAGTTTTTAAAAAAAGAAGGAAAAATATGAAAGATATAAAAAGAGTCGTGATAACGGGCGCAGCGGGCTTTATCGGCTCAAATTTGGCGCATTATTTTGATGAAAATTTAAAAGACGTAGAAGTGCTCGCCGTGGATAAATTTAGAAGCGACGAGAAATTTAGCAACGGTAACTTAAAAAGCTTCGGGCATTTTAAAAATTTGCTCGGATTTTCGGGCGAAATTTACGAGGGCGACATAAACTGCGCAAAAACGCTAGATATGATCGAGAAATTTGCTCCAGAAGCGATATTTCACGAGGCGGCGATCTCGGATACCACGGTAACCGAGCAGGGCGAGCTCGTAAGAACGAATCTAAATAGCTTTAAAGATCTGCTAGATATCTGCGAAAAAACGGGCGCGCGCATGATATACGCGAGCTCAGGCGCCACGTACGGCAACGCAAAAAGCCCGCAAAGAGTCGGCGAATGCGAAGCGCCCAATAACGTCTACGGCTTTTCAAAGCTAAAAATGGACGATCTGGGTCGAAAATACGCTAAAAGAGGCGTAGCGGTCGTGGGGCTTAGATACTTTAACGTCTACGGCGCGAGGGAGTTTTATAAAAACAAGACCGCCTCGATGGTGCTGCAGTTTGGTCTGCAAATTTTAAGCGGTAAAAATCCGCGCCTCTTTGAGGGTAGCGACAAAATCAAGCGTGACTTCGTCTATATAAAGGACATCGTGCAGGCAAACCTGCTCGCCCTAAACGCTGCTAGCGGCGTATATAACGCGGCTACCGGCACGGCAAGAAGCTTCCAAGAGATCGTAGATATCTTGCAGCGCGAGCTGGGGTCAAATTTGCCTTGCGAATACATCCCAAACCCGTATGCGCGCTCGTATCAGTTCCATACGCAAGCAGACATCGAGCCGACCAAAAAGGCTCTGGGATACGAGCCTAAATTTAGCCTGGAAGAGGGCATAAAAGACTACGCGGCCGAGATAAAAAGGATATACGAGGAAGAGATAAATGCGTGAAGTACGTGCTTTGGTCGCGGGCGATCTGATGCTCGATCACTACATCTGGGGCAGCTGCGAGCGTATTTCGCCCGAAGCTCCCGTGCAAGTAGTAAAGATAAAAAACGAAACCAAACGCCTAGGCGGAGCGGGTAACGTGGTGCTAAATTTGCTTTCATTAGGCGCGAAAGTGGGCGTCATGAGCGTGCTAGGCGACGACGAGACGGGCGACGAGATAGAGCGGATCTTACGGGAGCAGGGTGCTAAGCCTGAGTTTATCAAGCGCGAGATCGGACGCACGAGCTCGATAAAAAGCCGTGTGATGGCGACGCATCAGCAAGTAGTGCGCATCGATAAAGAAAGCGTCGAAGCCGTAACGTGCGAGGACGAGCTGGCGGCAAATTTCGCCCGCGCGCTAGAGAGCTACGACGTCGCGCTGCTATCGGACTACGGCAAGGGCGTGCTGACGCCTGCGCTGTGCCAAAAGCTGATAAAAGCCTGTGCGGATGCGGGCAAGCCCGTGCTAATCGACCCAAAAGGCGCGGATTACTCGAAGTATAAGGGCGCTACGCTATTAACGCCGAATAAAAAAGAAGCGGGCGAGGCCGTGGGCTTTAAGATAGAAAACGACGAGCAGCTTTTTGCGGCGCTAAATTTGCTAAAAAACGAGCTAAATTTGACACATTCGCTGATCACGATCTCGGAGGAGGGCATTGCGCTTTTAGAGGACGCTCAGGCGGTTAAATTTCCTGCTCTAGCAAAAGAGGTCTTTGACGTCACGGGCGCTGGAGATACTGTGCTAGCGACGCTTGGCGTGATGCTGGGTGCGGGCGAAGGTATCAAAAAGGCGATCGAGACGGCAAATTTAGCCGCCGCGGTCGTCGTGGCTAAGGTCGGCTCGGCCACGGCAAGCTTTGAGGAGATAAACGAACTCGTGCGCCGTAAAAATGCGGCAGGCTTTGAGGAGAAAATCAAAAGCGCGGACGAACTGGCTGCGACGCTGGCAAACCGCGGCGAAAAGCGGCTGGTTTTTACAAACGGCTGCTTTGACATCCTG
>CAUQJU010000305.1:0-2657 GCA_963518005.1 uncultured Campylobacter sp. | reverse complement strand
ATGATTTTTCGAGTTTTGAAGCAAAATTGAGCGTACGCTAGGCATGTAGCCTGCGGAGCGAAAATTTTGCGAAATCTCGGAAAAGCACTCAAAAGACAAGCCGTCAGATTTAAACGGCTTGTTTTAGCCCTAACGCCCTCTCGCTAAACCCCTCTCCCACGATAAACTCCGTCGTATAGACCAGCGCGCGGCCTTCCTGCGCGTCTTTGATACGGATGATTAGGCGCTTATTGTTTTTATCGGCTGCGGCGCGGTGTTCGCCGATGGCGGCGCGGTAAATTTGCGTAATGATATCCTTGCCCGTTTCGTCCAAATTTAGTTCTAACACGAGATCCTCAAGCTCTCTTTTGACTCTGTTTTCGCTAGATGCCTGGCCGTTTTGATAGCTTGCGCCGCTACTTTCCTTGCGCTGTTTAAAGCTTCTGCTTTGGAAATTCATATCGCGTGCGTCCTCTAGGCTTACGACGTCGATGAGGTTTATGCGAGCGCCCTGATCGTCGCGGCTGTAGCGCACCTTAAATGCTAGCGGAGCGTCTTTTTGCTCCTCGCTTAGGTTCTCGATGAGCCCCTTTTCGGAGTCAAACGCCGCGACCTTAAACGTGCCAAAAAGGTCCATAATGCTTAGCATCATAAACTCTTTGCCGGTTTTTTTGCTAGGGATTTTAGCGATCTCGGCGATCTTGCCGACGACTAGGATTTCGCTCGTTTTATCTATCTTGCCGAAGTCCTTGCTAGGCGTGTGTTTTATCTGCTCGATTTGCTCTTTGTATTTTTCGAGCGGATGCGAAAAATCCATGCCCATAGCCTCATCAAGAGTCAAAATTTTATCCAAATTTATGCGCATAAACTGCCCGTCTTTGGAGTAGCGAACCTTAAACGCATGCGGCAGATCGCGCTCGTCTGCGCTCATCGACTCGACCGCGCCAAGGCCTCTGTCAAAGACCGCGATCTCGACCGTACCGTGGAAATCCAGCATCTCGATCGTGCCCATTTTTTTGCCGTTTTTCTTACTGATCCTAGTCGTTAGATCCTCGATTTTGCCGACTAGCAGCATCTCGCCGTTTTCGGGTAGCTCGTCAAATTTATCGCTTAGCGTGTATTTTATCTTTGAGATTTGCTCGCGGTACTCGTCTAGCGGGTGGCCGGAGAGATAGATACCCACGCTTTCTAGCTCAAATTTGAGCTTAGTTTTTAGCTCTAGCTCGGAGTCGTCGCGCACGAGACTAGTTTTAACCGTCGCCATACTCTCGTCGTCGCCAAAGAGGCTCTCCGCCGCGTTTTTCTTGATAGTTGCGGCATTTTTGCACGCCTCTACGATGTTATCTAGGTTGTTTAGCATCATCTTGCGCGTTAGGCCGAAGCTATCAAACGAGCCCGATTTTATCAGGCTTTCAAAGACTTTTTTATTTACCTTAAAGTTATCCACGCGCGAGACGAAGTCGTCGATGTCCTTAAATTCGCCCTTAGCCTGCTCCTCTAAGATATTTTCTATCGCCGCGCCGCCGACGCCCTTTATCGCGCCTAGGCCGTAGATGATGGCGTCCTTGCCGTCTTCGCTAACGACTGAGAATTCTTTGGCAGATTTATTGGCCGACGGCGGCAGGATAGCGATATCTAGGCGCTTGCACTCGTCGATGTAGCGCGAAATCTTATCGGCGTTGGTCTCCTCGCTAGTAATGAGAGCCGCCATAAATTCGGCCGGATAGTACGTCTTCATATAAGCCGTCTGAAAGGTCACGTAGGTGTAGGCCGCGGCGTGGGATTTGTTAAATCCGTACGAAGCGAAGTGCAAAATAAGCTCAAACAGCTCGTCGGCCTTTTTACCGTCTAGCCCCTGCGCCTCGGCTCCCTCGATAAATTTACCCTTTAGCCTATCCATCTCCTCTTTTATCTTTTTACCCATCGCGCGGCGCACGAGATCGGCGCCTCCTAGCGAAAAGCCGCCGATAGTCTGCACGATTTGCATAACTTGCTCTTGATATACGATGACGCCGTACGTGGGCTCTAGGATTGGCTGAAGCTCGGGGAAAATGTACGTGATAGGCTCTAAACCGTGCTTGCGCTTGATGAAATCTGGTATTAGATCCATCGGACCCGGGCGGTAAAGCGAGATCATCGCGATGATATCCTCAAAGCAGTCGGGACGCATATCGGCTCCGACTTTTTGCATGCCTTCGCTTTCTATCTGAAACAGTCCCAGCGTCTGGCCGCTGCTGATCGTCTCGTAGGTCTTGGGGTCGTTTTTATTGACCTGTTCCCAGATGATCTCTTTGCCGAATCTCTTTTTTACGAGCTTGACGGCGTTATCTATCACGGTTAGCGTCTTTAGCCCCAGGAAGTCAAATTTGATGAGATCCACGTCCTCTAGGTACTTTAGGCTATACTGCGTGACGAAGTGATCCTCCTCGGCGTTTGGCTGACGGAAAAGCGGGGTTTTGTTCCACAGCTCCTCGTTTGAGATGACCACACCAGCCGCATGCATGCCTGCGTTTCGGTTTAGACCCTCCAGATCAAGGGCGAATTTCCAAATTCTATTAGCGTTTGAGTTACTTGCTATCAGCTCGCCGATCTTTGGCTCTTTTTCAAAGGCCTGCTCTAGCGTGATACCTAGCTCGTCGGGTATGAGCTTAGCCATCGCGTTGGCCTCGGCGTAGGGC
>CAUQJU010000304.1:0-2658 GCA_963518005.1 uncultured Campylobacter sp. | reverse complement strand
TAACGAACAAAAGAGAAATCTAGACCCATCAGATAATACTCTTTTAAATTCGGACAATTTTGGTATAAATGAAAACCTGCCTGAAAAGCAAAATAGCAATGTCAGTATAGCTGGAGATATTGATCCGCAAGAAGAGCGACACGGTTGGGTAAATGTCAATGATTTGCCAAGTAGTGCAGACCCTATCGGTAGTTTTTCAGGAGCTAAAAATATAGGCGGTAAACAAATTGCCGTAAAAACACCTACGGAAGAAAAGATAAATTTTGATTCTGACGGTTCCTTTTCATCAAAAAATACATCAAGCGGGCAAGGCATTAATAAATTTCAAATACAGTCATCTGCCTCAGAGGTTTCAGTCGATGAGTTAAAGGCAAAATTTGATAAAGCTAACAGTTCAGACATAGCCGTCTTGATAGCAAAAAGATACTACAGCACAAAAGATTATCAAAATAGTGAAAAATGGGCTCTAATCGCTAATGAATTGGATAGCAATAACGAAGAAAGTTGGATTATATTTGCTAAATCTAAATATAATCTTAAGAAAAAAAACGACGCTATAAGCGTTTTAAAAATTTATAACGATAAGGCAAATTCTGCCAATATCGAAGATTTAATGAAAAAGATAGAAGACGATACTGCACTGTAAAATTTGTGCAGTATCTTACTTAATGTTTTCATTTTAGGAAATAAAAGGATATTTTTTAGTGAAGAAAGTTTATGAAATATTTTTATCTACTGCGCAAAAAAATGAACTAATATCAAATGCTCAGTATCAAAATATTACAGCACAGTTGAAAGAAAAAGATGATTTTGAGACAATAATCCACCAGGAAATACCAGACTTAAAAGACGAACTCGTCTACGATATCTTAGGTGAATTATATAAAAAACAAAGATTAAATATCAATGAAATAACAGAGAATTTTGCTGTAAATTTAAAAGATTTTCTAAAATATGTAGCTGCCAAATTTAAACTAGAGTATTTCGAGCTAGATAATGTTGATATAGACTATAGGCTTTGCGAAAAAGCACCGTTGACACAACTAAAAGCGCATGAAGCCCTTCCTATAAAAGAAGATGAAATTGCGGTATATGTCGCTTTTAAAAATCCATTTGATATGTCGGCTCAAGATAGGCTTCAGTCTATATTTAACAGAAAGCTACTAAAAACCGTTATCGCAGATCCTGCTAAGATAGACAAATATCTTAGCAAAGTCGAGCTAAACGATAGCGTCAAAGGTATTGTAGCAGAAATCAGAAAAGAGCTTTCGTCTACGACGGTTGTTGGCGGTAATGCCGACGAAAATAGTTCTGGTATTTTAAAACTTATTGAAGTTATCCTAAGAACATCTATCGTTAGTAGGGCAAGCGATATACATATAGAAGCTACCACGACCAACTGTGTCGTCAGAGGTCGTATAGACGGCATGCTAGCTGAGCTTTTTATATTTGACAAAGACTTGTTTCCCCCTTTAGTATCGCGTATGAAGCTACTTTCTAATATGGATATAGCAGAGCGTAGAAAACCTCAAGACGGTCGATTTTCAGCTCAAGTAGCAGGCAAAGAATACGATTTTCGTATCTCTACATTGCCTATTTTACATGGCGAAAGTATAGTTTTACGTATTCTAGATAAGTCAAAAGTACTAATAAGTCTTGAAAATTTAGGTATGCATCCGGCCACCTTCGAGAAATTTAACAAAGCAATGAAGGCGCCGTACGGTATTATATTAGTTACCGGCCCGACCGGCTCCGGTAAAACGACTACGCTATATGCGGCTCTAAACGATATAAAAAGCGTAGAGACTAAGATTATTACTGTTGAAGATCCGGTGGAATATCAACTAAATATGATTCAACAAGTCCATGTCAATGAAAAAGTCGGTCTTTCGTTTGCCGCTGCTCTTCGCTCTATTTTACGACAAGATCCCGACATTATAATGATAGGCGAGATCAGAGACCAGGAAACTCTTCGCATAGCTATTCAAGCCGCCTTAACCGGTCACTTAGTATTTTCAACGCTGCATACGAACGATGCGATAAGCGCGGTCACTAGAATAGCAGATATGGGTATAGAACCTTATCTTATTAGTGGAGCGTTGGTAGCCATAGAGGCTCAAAGACTTGTAAGAAAATTATGTCCAAACTGTAAACAAAAGACGATTTTACCTTCAAATTTACAAGAGCAGTTTAAAGACTTTTTACCGCAAGAATATCAGTTTTACAAACATGTCGGTTGCGATCAATGCTCTCAAACTGGATATATGGGCCGAGAAATGATAAGCGAGGTTTTACCAATAAGCGATACTATTTCAGCAATGATAGCAAACGGTACGACAAAAGAAGCTATTAAAGAAGTTGCATACAGGGAACACTTTATAGATATGTTTAAAGACGGAATCATAAGAGCAGCTAGAGGTGTTACAACGATAGATGAAGTATTTAGGGTGGCTAAAATATGAAATTTTTTGAAGTAGAATATATGGCTAACGGTCGCAGGCAAAAGATGACCCTAAAGGCTAATAATAAAAGCGAGGCGCAAGCTATAGCAAAAACGAGGAATGCCGGCGTAGTCGTAAAAGTCGGAGAAACGAAAAATGTTCCCATTCAAGAACAGTTTGGAGATTTGGTAGAAAAGATGTCCATCTTTTTAGGCGG
>CAUQJU010000303.1:0-2669 GCA_963518005.1 uncultured Campylobacter sp. | reverse complement strand
ATATTTTGTTGGCGCCTAAATTCTCGCAAATGCTTCGCGCCTCACGGCAAGCACTAAACGGTATCTTGTCTAAAATTTCAAAGTTGTTTTATCTCCTAAAAAGCGGTCTTACGAAGCATAAATATAAAATCGCCGTTTATAAAACGACTTCAACCGCGTAGATATCGTCAAATTTGACCCTCGTTTTTACTACCGTTAGGCTTTTATCCATCAAATTTACGTTTGAAACCAGCCCCTCTATATTCGCGTAGTCTTGCCCGTCGTGGTATGTGATTTTTACCTTGTCGGCGTGCTTTAGTTTGCTTATTTTATTTAGGATCTCTTCTATCTTAGACTCGTCTAGGTCTAGCTTTTCGCTCTTTTCTCGCTCCTGCGCTTTTAGGGCTTTTTCTAAAGTAGAGAGGGGATTAAACGAGCTAAAGATTTTGGCTCTGTCTTTATTCACCGCTTTTGTGTCCTCCTATCTTTTTGTTTCTATCTCGTCCGGTGGCTTCCGGTAGCAGGTCGATAGCCCTTAGTATGGAGTTTTTGCCGTATTTTTCTTTTATCTGATTTAGGATTTTTAGCACCGTTTTTTCTTTTGCGTTTTCTTCTTCAAAGAGGCTTTTTTCGGTTTTGCTTTCCTTCACGACGTCGTTTGCCGATATGCCGATTTGCCTGATGAGGCCTGCGTTTTTTATCTTTTTTAGATATAGCTCTTGTGCTGCGTCCATGAGCACGCTGGCGATATTGCTAGGCGTTTTAAACCTTACCGTAGCTCTTTGCGCGGGTTCGTTTTTGCCCGCGAATTTGATGTTTATCGTGAGCCCGCTAGCCCGCACCTCCTCGTTTATCATTTTTAGAGCTAGCCTATCGGTCATCTCTTTTAGCACGATTAGAGCCTCTAGCCTCTCGTAGTCTCTAGGTAAAATTTCCGAGCTAAAGTATGATTTGGTTGAGGGTTTATAAGCCTTGATGTCGGCTATAGTGGTGGGCTCGATACCGTTTGCGTGATCTAACGCGATATAGGCGTCGATGCCAAACACTCTTTCTAGCAGGCTAAATGGCGCATTTGCCATATCCTTCATACAAAATATCCCGTATCTCTCAAGCTTTGCCCCAGTTTGCTTGCCTATGCGCCAAAAATCATTTAGCGGCTGATGCGTCCAGAGCTTTTCTTTATAGAGAGCTTCGTCTAAAAAAGCGATATTATCCTCGCTGTGCTTAGCTAGGATATCAAGGGCGATTTTAGCCAGATACAAATTCGTCCCCATACCGCAGGTCGGCGTTACGCCCGTGGTTTTTAGGATGTCGTCCATTATCATCTTTGCCATGGCTCTGGCTTCTAGTTTATAAAATTTTAGATACGAGGTGAGATCGATAAAGGCCTCGTCAATGGAGTAGACATAGATGTCCTCTTTGGCGACGTATTTTAGGTAGATGCCGTAAATTTTAGCCGCGTAGTCTATGTAAAACTGCATCCTGGGCGGCGCGATTATATATTTGATATTTTTAGGTATTTCAAACAGCCTGCATCTGTTTTTTACGCCAAGAGCCTTTAGCGCGGGACTAACGGCTAGACACACGCTGCCTTCGCCCCTGCTAGCGTCGGCGACGACTAAATTCGCCTCAAAGGGATCAAGTCCTCGCTCCACGCACTCGACCGAGGCGTAGAAAGACTTTAGATCGATGACGGCGTAGGCGGGAGTTTGGGTTTTCATGAGTAGTTAAATTTACTTGCGCTCTAGGCGGAGTTATAGGGCGGCTGGGCGAGCCAAATTTGACTCCGCCGCCGCAAATACTTTTAAATTTAGCCTAAAACGCATCGTCGATGGCTTGGCAGATGATATGCCCTATCATTATGTGCATCTCCTGGATGCGCGGCGTGTCGTTTGATGGCACGACCAAATTTAGCTCGCAAAGCTCGTTCATAGCGCCTCCCGTGCGGCCGCTTAGACCGATCGTTTTGATACCGATTTTTCGCGCTAGCTCGAGCGCTTTTACGACGTTGCCGCTATTTCCGCTAGTAGAGATCGCGATGAGCAGATCGCCCTCGCGGCCCAGAGCCTCCAGCTGACGCGAGAAAACAAACTCGTATCCGTAGTCGTTGCCGATCGCCGTGAGCGCAGAGGTATCGGTCGTTAGAGCTATGCCCGCTAGCGCGCCGCGCTCGGTTTTATAGCGACCCGTTAGCTCGGCTGCGATGTGCTGCGCGTCTGCTGCGCTTCCGCCGTTTCCGCAAAGCAAAATTTTACCGCCCGCCTTTAGCGTCGCTATCGCCGTTTCGCAGGCTTTTTTGATATCTGCTTCCAGCGCAAATGTCGCCTTAATAGTGGCTAGATGTCCCTCTAGCTCGCTTTTTATCATCTCTTCAGTCTTCACTTTTTATCCTTTTTATCGTCGCGCTCGTGCTTTTGCCAGCTACAAAATCCACTAGCCGCACGTCTTTTACGACGCTGCTGCCGACGACTTCTTTGCCTTCGTAGTCCGCACCCTTTACAAGCACGTCGGGGCGCAGTTTTTCGATCAAATTTAGAGGCGTTAGCTCGTCAAATATCGTCACGTAATCAACCGCCCCAAGCGCCGCTAGCACGGTAGCACGATCAGCTTGCGCATTGACGGGGCGAGTGTCGCCCTTTAGCGCGCGCACCGAGGCGTCCGAGTTTAGTCCGACGACTAGTATATCGCCG
>CAUQJU010000302.1:0-2670 GCA_963518005.1 uncultured Campylobacter sp. | reverse complement strand
CGGAGGGCTTGGGCAAGAGACGCAACTTGACGGGGCGGAGGGTGAATCTAGCGGTAAATTTGACGGCTGCGAGCGGGCAAATTTGACCGCAACCGCGCCCGAAAAAAGAAATAAGCAAACAAAAGCGTTGAATGAGACCAGAGCTCACGTGGTGCAGTTTTCTGCGACGCCGATCCCGCGCACGCTAAGCATGATACAAAGCAGCTTCGCGGAGTTTAGTTTTCTAAAGCAGATGCCTTTTGAAAAGCACATCCATACGCAAATTTTACAGAGCATGGACTTTGGTGAGCTACTGACGCATATCAAATCGCAAATCGCTAAAGGCAAGCAAGTCGCCGTGATATATCCGCTCGTGGAGGGCAGCGAAAGCTCGAACTATCAGGGGCTGGAGGAGGCGCAGGGGTTTTGGCGGGCAAATTTTGCCAACGTCTACGTGACGCACGGCAAAGACAAAGAAAAAGAGCAAGTGTTGCGCGAATTTCGCGAGCGCGGCGACGTGCTGCTATCGACGACGGTGGTCGAGGTCGGCATCTCGCTGCCAAGGCTTAGCACGATCGTGATAGTAGGCGCGGAAAGGCTTGGCTTAGCGAGCCTGCATCAGCTGCGCGGACGCGTAGGGCGAAACGGCGGGAGCGGATTTTGCTTTTTGTTTACAAAACTTAAAAATCCGCCGACGCGCCTGAGGGAGTTTTGCGAGACGCTGGACGGCTTTAAGATCGCCGAGATAGACCTCAAAAATCGTCAAAGCGGCGACATCCTAAACGGCGCGTTTCAACACGGCGCGACGTTTGAATACTACGACTACGAAGAGGAGATCACGCAAGCGGCTAAAGATAGGGCGGGGCTTGGGTAAAAAGCGATTTAACGCTAATTTCAAGCCCTTAAATCTCGTATTTTTGTTTTATAAGAGCCTTAAATTTAGCCTTTTTGGATTGCTTGATATATGCCAAGAATTGACGCATTTTAGCGACTTTACGCGGGATACTTATGGCTGCCGGCTAAAATTTAAAACCGCTAGTAAGCCGTGAAATTTCACTCGGCTTTTTGATTTTTTTAGATTGCTGAGGGATTTTGTTGGCTTAATTTTATCTGCTATGCAAAAACATTTATAATTTTGTTTAGGTCGCTGATTTGAATATGCTTGAATAATAAAAGCTTTAAAGGACTGGCGACTACTGCTCAAAATACTTAACTTACTTAAAAGCTTAATAATTTAAGAACAACCAAAATATCAAAAAATAAAAGAGAAATGGTGACCCATACGAGACTCGAACTCGTGTTACCAACGTGAGAGGCTGGTGTCCTAACCACTAGACGAATGGGCCGACAAATGATATAAAACGCAGGTCTGAATTATAACTAAACAAACTTAAACTAAGATTGTTTAATGCTTGTGGTTACCCTGAAAGGATTCGAACCTCTGTTAGCTGATCCAGAGTCAGCAGTTCTACCACTAAACTACAGGGTAACGATAGACGAAATTATAGCGAGCGAAATTTAAATCAGCTTTAATTATCTCAAATTTTGAGGATAAAATCGTAAAAAATCATCAAAGCGCGATAAAATTAGCTTGCAATCGTCGCTGGCAGCACTGCAAAAATATTCGCTAGTAAAGGCGGAAGTTCTTGCGGTCAAAATTCGGAAGCAAATTTAACCGCGTTAAAAATGCTTCCGAATTTGATACGATAAAATCACCGCATAAATTTGACCGGATTTAAATTCGCAAAATTTAAACGCCAAATTTGACTACAGAACAAAAACTAGGCCAAATTTACTTCTAAATTTTCCTACAAGCGCCACGTTTTCGTAAATTTCACAACCCGAATTTTTCAAGATGCGCTAAAAACTTTTCGGGCGGATAAAAACCAATGAGGCGCGCGTTTTTTAGCTCATCTTTCATGTGGCTACCTGCACGGAAAAATAGGATCGCGGGCGGTCCGATGAGTCCGAATTTTTTCATTATCTGCGCATCGTCACTGCTATCTTTCGTTACGTCCACTCGCAAAAGAGTGAAATTATCTAGCTTTTTTAGCACGGCTTCGTCTTTAAAAGTGATCTCGTCAAGCTCGTTACAGCTAGCGCACCAAGTCGCATAAAAGTCGATCAGAACGGGTTTAGACGAGCTTTTTACTGTATTTTCTAGCTCGGTCAAATTTGAGACTGCGATAAAATTCGGTTCGTTTTTGCTCAAATTTACGCCTGCGCCGCCTGCATTTTTAAAACCTTCGAGCGGATTTAGCGCTGATTTAGCGCCCGAAAATGAGCCAACGATCAGCAAAACCGAGTAGATAAATGCTAGCAGCGCCGCGCCTTTTAGTAGTTTTTTGCCGCCGCTTTGCTCGCTACTTGTCGCATCAAAGGCTCCAAAAAATACGCTAGCAAACACGCCGATGATGCCGTAAAGTAGCAGCTCTACTCTAGCACCCAGCACGCGCGCGCTCAGCCAAACCGCCATTATCAGCATGATAAAGCCAAAAAGCGTCTTGATTTTGTCCATCCAAGCACCCGGCCGCGGCAAAATTTTACCCGAGCTTGCTCCAATGAGCAGTAGCGGCACGCCCATGCCAAGCCCCATCGTAAATAGCGCAAGCCCGCCAAACAGCGCGTTTCCGCTCTGCGCGATATAAAGCAGCGCGCCCGCAAGAGGTGCGGCGACGCAGGGGCTAGCGA
>CAUQJU010000301.1:0-2674 GCA_963518005.1 uncultured Campylobacter sp. | reverse complement strand
GTATGCTGTAGCGTTTATCAGGCTCTGGCAGGCTCAAATTTCGCTCGGCGGCGTACTCAAGCGTAAATTTAAAATTTGGCGGCGTAGCGTCGCCTAGTTTGATAGAGAGGTCGCATTTATCTACGATTTCTTGCGTATTTGCGACGGCTTCGGGGATATCGGCGAAAAGCTCGCTCATCTGCGCCGGCGTCTTGACGTAAAACTCATGCACGCTGTGGCGCAGGCGGTTTGGGTCGTCTAGCAGTTTGTTCATCGCGATACACATGAAAACCTCGTGCGCGTCGGCTCTTTGCTTAAACGTATAGTGCGTGTCGTTGGTTGCGATTACCTTGATGTTTAGCTCTTTTGCTAGGCGCAGGATTTCGTCGTCGATCCTACGCTGATCGCCGATGCCGTGGCGCATGATCTCGAGGTAAAAATCATCGCCGAATACATCTTTATACCACAGCGCGGCTTCCCTAGCCGCCTCATATCCGCCCGCGCCGAAACGCAAATTTCGCTCGCTTTGGTTGAGGTTCCAGTTCACCTCGCCTTGCAGGCACGCCGAGGAGCAGATGATACCCTCGCTGTGCTCTTTTAGCATCTTTTTGTTGATACGCGGATAATAATAAAACCCCTCGATGTAGCTCATCGAGCTAAGATACATCAGGTTTTTGTAGCCGATTTCGTTTTTGGCGATGAGGCAAAGGTGAAAGCGCTGCTTGGTGCTTTTATCTCCCAGCTCCTCGCCGTTGTGGATGTAGGCTTCGATGCCGATGAGCGGCTTTATGCCTTCATTTTTCATCGTTTTATAAAAGTCTATCGCGCCGAACATATTGCCGTGGTCGGTGATGGCTGCGGCTTTGACGCCTTGTTTTTTTAGCGTTTTAGCTAGCTCTTTGATACGGTTGGCGCCGTCTAGCAGCGAATACTCCGTGTGCAGGTGCAGATGCGTAAAATCTGTAAAATCGCTCATTTTTCGTCCTTTTTAATGCTTTTTGATTTTACAAAAACTTTGCTTTTAGGCGGATAAATCGGCCTTGTTTAAATTTAGCTAGGCTCGGAAAGTAGGCTGCTGGTGTGGGCTTTTCGTCAAATTTGAGCTCAAATTTAACGCGTGATTTAGAGGCAAATTTGATGCCTGCGGTGCGGACGACTCATTTTAAATTTACGGTGCCAAATTTAGTCCAAATTTGAGCGTCAAATTTGACGAAACCTCGCAGGCGTAAATAAAAATTTAAAGAACGATTACGAGGGGATTAAGAAAATTTTAGATAAGGCGGATAAAAATTACCGCGCTTTTTAAATTTAAACAATCCAAGTAGCGCGTTTAAATTTATCGGTTAAATTTCTCTTTAAACATCTCAAGTAAATTTGACAAAGCGTCGCATTTTGATGCGTCAAGGCCGAGCTTAAAAGCGGCAAATTTATAGTGGATTTTTGCGCCGTCCGTTATACTTACCGCCGGTGCGCGCGAGCTTTTGGAGAGCTTTTTACCGCTCTGCGCTAGCAAGCCGTGATGGATAAAATTCGCGCTTTCAAAACCGTAGCCCAAAATTTGTGCCGCGTATTTTTGCGCAGCCGAGCACGCGAGCAGATCCTCGCCTCGCACAAGCAAATTTATACCTAGCATCTCGTCATCCACGAGGCTAGCGAGATTATACGCGGGCGTATCGTCCTTTTTCCAAATGACGAAATCGCCCAAAATTTGAGCCAAATTTACGCTTTGGGTTTGGGCGAATTTTTCCGCCTCGAACGCCGCTTCGTCCGTCAAATTTAAGCCGTCCGAATTTGCCGAATTTAAAATGCGTTCTTCTGGATTTTCTATAGCATTTAGGTTAAATTTATTGTCGACGGGTTTGTCTCCGCCAAAGCCGCGCAAGTTTGTCAAATTTTTTAAACCGTTAGCGGTACCGTCTTGTGTTTTTTGATCATTACCCCAAAGCCCGTCCGCCAGGCTCGTCTCCCCGCAGGAGCCATGCCTCAAAGCGTCAAAATTTATCAAATTTTGACGGACGTTAATTTGCGCTCGGTCGATAGTACGTAGCCGCATAGCCGTTTCGTCTTTTTTAAATTTAAGATTTTTCTCCGCGCAAACCCGCGTATAAATGCCGTTTTTAAACGAGCCTTTCATCGAGTGCGAGCACTCGCAAGCATAGCAAACGCCTTTTTGCTCAAGCTTTTTTAGCGCGTTTTTATAGGAGTCAAGGCGAAATTTGGAGCTAAATTTGGTTTCAAATTCCTCTATACCGCCAGGTCCTCCGTCAAAATCAATGCCAAGCACTTCAAGCACGCGAAAGATGTTTTCCAAGTATTGCCTGCGGTAGCGCGGCAAGTCGTAGTCGTCGATCCTTAAGTACAAAATCCCGTCAAACGCGCGAGTAAAAAGATAGGTCAGCAAGAAGTTGTAAACATTGCCCGCGTGTAAAAAGCCGCTTGGCGTCGGAGCGATACGAGATGTGATTTTTTGGTTCATTTGGAGTGAAATTTGGTTAAAAAGCTTAAATTTAAAAATTAGTTAAAAGCCGTCAGATTTGACGGCCAAGATTATTCTTTAGGTTTAGATTCGTTTACTCTTAGAGCTCTGCCGCCTACTTCCTTATTATTTAGCGCTTCGATCGCTTTAAGCGCGTCTGCATCGTTTTCTATCTCGACGAATCCAAATCCCTTTGAGCGATTCGTGTCGCGATCTTTG
>CAUQJU010000300.1:0-2675 GCA_963518005.1 uncultured Campylobacter sp. | reverse complement strand
GGCGTAACGGGTAAAATTTGCACAAATGCGGTAAATTTGATGGCGAGCGAGTTTGGCTGCGAGGCGAGCGATCTGCGCGTATTCGTCGGCGCAAATATCAAGGCGCGAAACTACGAGGTGGGAGAGCTTGATATGGGTACGTTTAACCGCTATAAAAATGGCGGCAAATTTGACATGGAGGCGGCCTTGCGGGACGAATTTGCGCAGCTTGGCGTAGGGCGAGCGGAGTTTGATCCGCGCTGTACGTTTGAGACGGGGGAGCTGTTTTCCTACCGTAGAGACGGCGTCACGGGGCGATTTTGCGGGTTTATCATGAACAAGCCCATGCCTATGAAACGTAAAAATTAAACGCAATTTGCGCGCGAATTTTAAAACTCGTTGCGCCGTCACGCAAAACTAGTGAGAGTTAAAATTTATTCGAAAATATCTAAAATTTTAGCCCTTAACGCCGTAAAATCAGGTATCGGTAAAGAGTTTCAGGCTAAATGAGGTCGCCTTTAGGCGTTTAAAAACTCGGGCAAATTTCGGCCGAAATTTAGGGCGTGCGGATCGGCGAGTTTAGTTAAAATTTCTGTAACGTTTACCGAAGAGGGCTAAAATTCGGATTGAAATTTTATAAAACAAGGAGCCAAAATGAGAAAGATTTTAGTTTGTTTGATCGTTGCCGCGAGCACAGTTTTTGCGGCGCAAACGAGATCCTCAAACGAGATGGCAAGCGTCCCTACGAGCGCACCTGCAAATTCGGCAAATAAACAGTTTGAAGACGCGCTAGCGATGTACCGAGTTTCGGACTTCAAAGAGGCGGCGAGACTCTTTAATCTAGCGTGCGAAGGCGGACACGCGCGGGCATGCTACGATATGGGCGTGATGATAGCTAGCGGCAAAGTCGTGGCGATGCAGCCTGAGACGGCGGTTAAATTTTACGAGCGAGCGTACAAAATGGGCGATAAGCTGGGCAGCTACGCATTAGCGTACGCTCATCAGACGGGCGTCGGCGTAGCAAAAGACGAAGCGCTGGCGTACGAGCTATATAAAAACGCATGCGAGCTTGGGCTAGCTAAAGGTTGCAACGAAGCTGGATACATGAGCGAGCGCGGCATGGGCGTAAACGCGGACGTCAAAGCCGCGGTTAAATTTTACGAAAAAGCGTGCAAGATGGGGCTAGAGGTCGGCTGCGAAAACGCTAAAATTTTAAAGCGTTAGACTCGGCTAGCGGCTAAAATTTAACTCGGTTGCGCGTTCTTGTTTTGCAGGGTGCGCGCCGAGTTTAAATTTGAGCTAAAATTTACGGCAAATTTTTTATAATAACCCTAAAAATCCACTAAAAATCGAGAAAAATGCCATACGAAAATTTTAAATCAAAAAATCCTCTTGCGGCAAAAATCGCCGCAAACGCGAGAAAATTTGACGTCCAGACGCTACAAAACGAGCAGTTCGTAAATTTGCTTTTAAACGAGAAAAAGATCGAAATCTCTAGCGAGCAAAAAGAGGCCGTAGAGTGCGTATTTACGGGGCTAATGAAGATAGAAGAGAGCGTACAGCTAAGCGGATAGTCGGCTAAATCTGACTTCTCTCTAATCTACATAAAATAAACCCAAGCATCATCCAAATCGCCGTTTCTCCGCCCAAAACCGAAATATCCTGTTTTTATCAAATTTGATGTAAAATGGCGGCGCGACATCGTAGTCAAGAAAGCCAAAAAAACGTAAATTTGCATTCAAAAACCCAAAGCAAAGGAGAAAATATGCTGTTACTTAAAAATGCCGATCTATACGCGCCAGAACACGTCGGTAGGAGCGACGTTTTAGTGGGCGGAGGTAAAATTTTAGCCGTTTCTAAGGGGCTTGATTTTCGAGTTGAGGGTCTTGAGGTTTACGATCTAGAGGGTAAAATTTTAGCGCCGGGGCTAATCGATCAGCACGTTCACATCACGGGCGGCGGCGGCGAGGCAGGTTATCACTCGCGCACGCCTGAAATAATGCTATCTGGGATCATCCGCTACGGCACGACGACGGTAGTGGGTACGCTAGGCACCGATGGGTGCACTAGGAGCCTCGAGAATCTCTACTCGAAAGCCAAGGCGCTCGAATACGAGGGCATTTCGACCTTCATCCACACAGGCTCTTATGCGCTGCCTAGCGTCACATTTACGGGCTCCGTCACGCGCGATCTGGTGCTCATCGACAAGGTCATCGGCTGTAAGATCGCGATGAGCGACAACCGCGGCAGCTACCCGACCGCGCAGGAGCTCATCAAGACCCTGACGCAGATCCGCATCGGTGGCATGATCTCGAAAAAAGGCGGCGTGCTGCACATGCACATGGGCGGGCTCGCGGATAAATTCGACCTCATTTTTAGCGTGATCAAGGATTATTCGTTCCCGATTAATTACTTCTCGCCGACGCACTGCGCGCGGACGAAGGAGCTCTTTGACGAGGCGATCAAATTTCAAAAAATGGGCGGCTATATCGACATCACGAGCGGCGGAAGTAAATTTGCCCCGCTTCACGAAGCTATCGCCTACGGGCTTGCTAACGGGCTAAATTTGGAGCGCCTAACGATGAGCTCGGACGGCAACGGTAGCGTGCCTAGATTTGACGAAAACGGCGCGCTAGTCGGCTACGGCTGTGCTTCGTGCGAGGCGAATTTGCAGGTCTTGCAAGCCTGCGTCAAAA
>CAUQJU010000299.1:0-2690 GCA_963518005.1 uncultured Campylobacter sp. | reverse complement strand
GCATTTTGGGGTAAAAGATCTAATGATAAGAAATATTATTTTAGCTTTACTGCTAGTAAGGATAAATACAGCGTGGGTGTATTTGATAATGAAAAAAACAAAATGATCGAAACTCTAGCTATACCGGATTTTTACGATAAATACGGCAAGGACAATGCGCTTGAGCTTAATTTTGGAGATAAGGAGGGGATTAGCATAAACTGCGATCCTCTAGAAGCAGAGATTGAAACCAACAAAGGCTCTTGGACTTTTAGTTTTAGATAAAATTTCAAATTTCGGTGCTTTGGGTTTTTGCTCTCGCGCCGAAATTTACCGCCGCCATCGCACGATTCCAGGCCGTAAATAAAATCAAATTTTTCGCGCGATTTTCACTCAAATTTTACCAAACCTACGACTTTCGTTTTAAAATCGACAAAATTTCGTAGCGGCTAAATTCACGCCTCTCTTAATTATTGACAAAAATACGATCAAATTTTACCCGCGCGCAAACGAAGGCGTTTTTTACGTTCGTTAAATTTAAACCCAAGATAATTTCCCAAGCAAAAAGCGACTCAAATTTTGTGATTAAATTTTACGAGCAAGCCAAATTCGCCTCAATCCTCAAACAATCCCTTCTGCGTATCCCCGTCAAATTTGAGTTTAAACACCTCGTAGGCTTTGGCGCTAGCTAGCCTGCCTTTGGCGGTGCGCTCGATGTAGCCGTTAGCGAGCAGATAGGGCTCGATCACATCCTCGACCGTGCCCTCGTCCTCGCTTAGAGCTGCCGCTATCGTGCTTAGACCCATCGGGCGGCGTTTGGCGGCGAGTAGGATCTCTAGATACTTGATATCCATCTCGTCAAATCCTATGTCGTTTACGCCAAGCGCATCCAGAGCCTCTTTGGCGCGAGGTTGCGAGATGACGGCTTCGTCGTTTACCTCGGCGAAGTCCCTTATACGCTTTAGCAGCCGTAGCGCGATCCTGGGAGTGGCGCGCGAACGGGCGGCGACCTCGAGAGCGGCGGTTTTTTCGCACTCTTTGCCGAGCTTCACCGAGGCGATCTGCACGATACGAGCTAGCTCCTCGCGAGTGTAAAACTGCAGCCTAAAATCCATCCCGAAGCGATCCCTAAGGGGTGCTGAAATCATACCCGCGCGCGTCGTAGCGCCGATCAGCGTAAATTTAGGCAGATCGATTTTGATCGTCTGCGCCGCAGGTCCCGAGCCGATGATGATATCTAGGCGAAAGTCCTCCATCGCAGGATAAAGCACCTCCTCGATCGCGGGGCTTAGGCGATGTATCTCGTCGATAAAGAGCACGTCGCCCTCTTGCAAATTTGTCAGTACCGCCGCCAGATCGCCGCTTTTTTCTATCATGGGTGCGGCCGTCATCTTGATACTCACACCCATTTCGTTTGCGATGATGTGCGCCAGCGTCGTCTTACCAAGGCCCGGCGGCCCATAGAAAAGCACGTGGTCTAGGCACTCGCCGCGCTTTTTGGCAGCCTTTATAAAGACGCCTAAATTTTGCTTGATTTTTTCCTGACCGATGTAGTCCTCAAAGCGCGTGGGGCGCAGCGACACCTCAAAATCGTTTTCAAAGCTTATTTTTTCTATTTCGACTATTCTATCCATTTTTTCGGCTCTGTTTTTCTTAAATTTGACGCATTTTACAAAATTTTGGGTAAGTTTTGGCTTTGAGCTTGGTTTAAATTCGGCTTCGATTTAGGCGGTAAATTTGACGCCGTAAATGATTTTAAAATCGTATAAAGTCAAATTGCTTGCAAATAAAGGATAAAATTTATCCGCTAAGCAAAGCGGATAAATCTCAAAATCAGCTTAAATTTGACGGAAAACTGCGTATAAATTCTTGATTTTAAAACTCCGCTATTTTTGCTTTTAGTAGCTCGCAGTCATCTATATTGCCGAATTTACAACCCTCTGCGATGGACTCGAATTTTTCGTAAATTTCGATATTTTTTTCGTAGTTTTCAAAACCGAGCGCCCCGCAGCCGTCGTCGTTACCGAGCTTGCAAGCGCGCGAATACCCGTCATACGCGTCATAAACCGCAAACTCTACGCCCTGCACATGCTCATAAACGTAGCCAAGGGCGTAGCAACCAAGAGCGTTTTTCATGTAACACGAGATGTCAAATGCCTTGTAAGCGCTGGCAAAATCGCGCTTCACGCCAAGACCCTCATGCATCATCCTGCCGTAGTTGTAGCATCCCGCGCCGTCAAATTTGATGCAAGCCTTGCCGTATAAATTTATGGATTTTTTTAGATCGTTTCGCGATTCGTAGATTAGACCTAGGTTGTTGCAAGCCGCTTCAGAGCCTAGCTCGCAGCCTTTTTCGTAGAGGCGAAATATTTTATTTTCATCTTTGGGGCCGAAAATTTCCTTGACGTTTAAAAGCGCCAGGTCAAAGCAGCCTGTGCCGTTTCCCAGCTCGCAAGATTTTTCAAAGAAGAGCTCGGCTTTTTTGCTACTTTTATCAGTCCCCAACCCGCTAAAATGCATACTACCCAGCGCCGCGTAGCTCATCGCGTCGCCCTCATCGGCGTTTTTGTTCGCTTGCCTTGCGGCCTCGTCGCGCTTATAAAATCGCTTCTCGTTCTGCGCTTGCTCGTTTTGCTCGTCCAGGCTATCGGTACCGAGTCCAAAGTGCGGTTGTGAGGCGAGTTACGAGCCAAGCCGCGCCGGGGAGGGGG
>CAUQJU010000298.1:0-2692 GCA_963518005.1 uncultured Campylobacter sp. | reverse complement strand
AAAACAAAAGAGAGCAAAAGCGGCACGAAAATAACGAAAATGCGCCCCAAAGCCTTGCCAAAATAGTATTCGCCCAGGCTAACGGGAAAGCTAAGCATGTATTCGAGCAGGTTCGTATCGCGGTCGGCGCTGATGCTACGCACGGTCGAGATGAGGATAAAAATAGGCACGATAACGATACAAATTTGGATAAAAAGCAGCAAAAGCCGCGTAAGTCCGCTAAAGCCCAGCACCCGCGAGTCCGTCACGCCGCTAAAGATAAAAGTAACGATAAGCCCCATAAAAACCAGCATATAGATGAGAAACCAGCGCGAGCGCAGCGACTCGGCGACGTCTAGTTTGGCGATGAGTAGCAGGTTACGCATGCGCGCCTCCTTGAGAGATTAGCTCGTCTTTTACGATTTGCCCCAGATCCATCTCGATGTAGCGGTTTGATATGCCTTGCACCTCATCAAGCCTGTGCGAGATGAAAACCAGCGTCTTTTCGCGCGCAAACTCGCCTAACAAGTCCATAAAATTTCGCCTGGCTTTCGGGTCTAAATTTGCCGTCGGCTCGTCAAACATCATAGCTTCGGTATCTTTAGCAAAGGCGATCGCGATTAGCATTTTTTGCTTCATGCCGCCTGAGAGTTTGTAAAAGGGCTTATGAAAATTTCCTTTTAGATCAAGCTCCATTTTCTCGCAAAATTTCTCTATGTTTTCCTGGGCAACGCCCGAGCTTTTGCAGACGAACTCGCAAAGCTCTTTTAGATTAAATTTAAGCGGCGGCGGCGTTTGCGGGACGAAAGATATCACGCTAAGGGCTTCTTTGCGCGCGGTAAAGGGATCAAAGCCGTTTACTCGCACCTCGCCGCTGTTTGGCTTAAATTCGCCCAGGATTATGCGCATCAGCGAGCTTTTGCCCGCGCCGTTTTGCCCGAGCACGACCGTTTTTTGCCCCTTTTCTATGCTTAAATTTACATTTTGTAGTATCTTTTGCGAGCCAAAAGCCTTGGTGATGTCTTTTAAAATTATCAAATTTATCCTTTTAGATGAGCTTTTTAAAGCCGTTGTCGAATTTTAGCGCGTCGTGGTGACACACGTCGATACAGCGCCCGCAAAGCGTGCAGTCGCCGCCTACGAGACGAAATTCTTTTTTATTTTCGCCGCCGTCTAGTTTAGCGTTTTTCTTTGTGATTTCAAGTACGTGCGGCACGAGGCAGGTATCGATGCAGACTAAACAGTGATCGCAGCGATCTTTGTTCCAGCTGACTTTTACGGCGTTGGTGCGCGTTAGCAGCGAGTAGGTCGCGCCGATGGGGCAGACGTAGCGGCACCAGCCTCTGCGGGAGTAAAAAATCTCGACTAAAAGCACGAAAAGGGCAAACCAAATCGCGTGAAAATAGCCGTAAATGACGAACCTAGACACTATGCCCGTCACGCTAAAAATCTCAAACACGAGCTGCGAGCTAGCAAAGCTCATCGCGATAAAAAGCGCGGTAAAGACGTAGCGCCATTTGGGGTCAAACTCACGGCGTTTGATTATCTTTTTGGCGGCTAAATTTTCGTGTATTTTCTCGCCGATCTCGCCTAGAAAAGTGTAGGGACACACCCAGCCGCAAAACGCCCGCCCGCCCACAAGCGCGTAGAAAAGCAAAATCGTAGCCGTGCCGATGATTAAATTTATCGGAAACTCGTGCGTCGCGGCAAATACCTGAAAACTCATAAAAGCGTCGGTCAAATGAAAGCCCAAAATCCTTGATCCGCTGATATCGCCTTCTAAAATTTGAATATCCGCGCGGTAAGAAAGAACGAACAAAATATGCACTAGCGCGATCACGACGAGGCGGCGTCCTCGCCAGCTGAGGCTTTTTTTGCCCTCGCCGTTTTTTATCGTCAGCGTATCGAAAAAATCGACCTTTGAGACCGTGCAGCGCGTGCTATATTTATCCATCCGCTACTCTTTAAATTTTGAAATTTCATCCGCTAACAAGCCTAAATCCTCGTCCGTTACGTTGTTTAAAAGTCCCTTCATTAGGCTGTTTGGTACTTTATTTTCTTTGTAGTCTTTTAGTCTGGCTAAAATTTCGTCCTTGCTTTTGCCTGAAATTTTAGGCGCCATTACGCCCTTGCCGTTTGCTCCGTGGCAAGGCGCGCAAGATGTGAGGTATCGTTTGCTAACGCCCTCGTTAGGCTGATTTGCGACGCTATTTTGCAGCTGTTTTATCTTTTTTATTTCCTCGGCGTCTTGCAGATTTAGCTCCTCGTTTCGCTCTTGCTTAGGGGCGAAGTCTTGGGGTTTTATTTCGGGCCTGCTGGCGTCTTTTACGGGCGCTGAGGGCTGGCTAGTCAGCATAAAAATCATAAGAACCAAGACCAAAGCTCCAAAGATTATCGCTATTTTCTTTCCCATTTTAGCCTCCTATTTTTTTCTAAACTGCTCGTTAAATTCGCTGATTTCGTTTGCTAGAGCGCGGATTTGCGCCTCGTCTAGAGTTTGGACTAGATCTTTCATCAGCGGATTTGCCTTTTGCTTGTTCTTATACGCAAATATCATGTCGTAAATTTGATCCGAGGTTTTGTTTAGCAGCGACGGGCCGATAATGCCGTTGGCATAGTCGTCGTGGCAGGCGGAGCATTTTACGATAAAGTCCTTGCTAAGGCGCCCTTTTACGAGTTTTAAATTTATGCTTTGCAGCGGGTTTCGCACCAT
>CAUQJU010000297.1:0-2716 GCA_963518005.1 uncultured Campylobacter sp. | reverse complement strand
ATCACGCTATCAAAGCTAAACTCACTAGAATTTTTAATAGCGCCGGCGTCTTTCTCCCCTTTTCTAAGGAGCCTGTCGGTTTGTAAGTCCTCGAGTTCGCGATACCGGCGTTTAGCCTCCGCGATATCGGATTTAGAGCCGAGAAATAAATCGTAATTTTTACGAACGAAATCAAACGCCAAAGGTGACTTTTTAAGACCCGTAGCACGGCGAATTCTAACGCCGTCCCTTTGACAATCGATATAAAAACGTCCGTGTTGCACGTAGATATTTTTATTTTTTTCTAAATTTTTCATACGAGTAACTTTATCAAAATTTAATTAAAAGTAAGCGAAAAGTCGCCGCCTTTAAGGTTAAAATTTTTTGAAATAAAAATTTTTTGCTTAAAGTGCGATTTTACGGAGATTGAAATTCTCAAAACAAGCAAAAAATCAATTAAGAAAAGCGATTTTTTACAAAATCTCGCTAATAATTAATTTTTATTTTTAAGTTTTATATAATAAAATACTCATAAAACAAAATCGTTATCGCCATTAATTCAATTAAGTAAAAGTTACATAAAAAGTTTAAGCTTTTACAAAATCTCGCCCGCCCTTACCATAGTGTAAAAAACAAATTTAAAAAAGGGAAAAAATAAAATTTAGATAGAGTCTGTGTTGCTAAAAATTTAAATTTTTAGAATTTTAATTAAATTTTAGATAGCTTAAATTTTTCTTAAAAATATATTTATATATGCAGAGAGGAAATTTTAAAGAATTATTACTTAATGCGATGAGAAAATTTTAAATTAGAAGCCGGATTTTTAAATTTAAATCAGTTAGGCATTTAAAACGATTTTAAAGGCTATTAAAGCCGCATAGATAAAAAATAAGAAAAGAAATAGGGGAAAAAGCTTATTTTTGATTGTAGAGCATTTAAAAGGCATTTGTGAGCGTTTTTGAATTTTAGCATTTTTCGATTTTTTATATATCACTTTTTAAAAGTTTTTTAAATTTAACAAATGATAGACTGCTGAAAAATAATCTATCAAAAGGATTTAAGGTGGCAGAAGAGCTGACGCAAGAGCAAATGGCTGAATGGGCATATTTAAGCGAGGACGAACAGACGCTTACAGCTTCGAGTATACATAAAGGGGAAGAAAACGAGCCGCAAACGCAAAATAAAGATATAGACGACACGAGAGACAAAATTTTAGATTGTCGAGAAGCCATAGAAAACACCGGGTTGTTTAAAAGCAGCGAAACAAGCGCGGTAGCTTGCGTAAGAGAATTTTATACCGCATACGGAACGGACGACGATAGCAAGGTTCAAGAAGCGATCAACGATATTTATAAAACCAATATAAGTCTAAGGGATGTGACCGAAATAAAAGAGCTCACCCTAAGAGAAATGAATATGGACTTAAAAGAGGACTTCGACAACGGCAAAGAATACACCATACGAGACATTAACAAAAAATTTGCCTACGAAGTAACAGGAGCTGCAAATTTAAGTAAAGACGCGCAGCAAGCCGTAGAAATACTAGGCGAAAAAGAGCTGCTAGATACGAGAATCAGGGAAAGACAGGCGGAGCTGGACGAATTTAAAAGCCCGAAAGCAAAAAGAGAATTCGTAAAAGACAGATTGGACGGCGTAGAAAAAAATGAGTCCTTAAAAGAGAGTCTGCAAATTTTAAAAGAGAAAGAAAAAATAGAAGAGCAAATCAAGGCAAAAGAAGAGCAAATCGCCAAAAAGGAAAAAGGGGAAGAAAAAGAGCCAAGCCCCGAGCAAAACGAACCACAGCCGGGCAGAGAAAACGGCGCAGAGCAAGAAGACTGGAATAAGAGAGCCGACGAGCTAGAAATGCAGCACGAAAAGGAGCTCGAAGACCTCAAAGATAAGCAATCGAAGCTTGAAGCGAATTTTCAAAAATCGATCGACAACCTAATGAATAGCGATGGGATAAACGGCATTATAACCGCGCTGCAAGAGATGGACAGAAGCCTTGAGATGATGCTAAAACAGGGTAAAGAAGAAAGCATCGCCAAAGATCGCCAGCGCCAAGAAAAGCTTGATCTAGCCTTTGATAGTCCTAAATTTAAAGAGGCTGTCGGCGATTTGGTAAAAGAGGTCTATACGCAACGCAAAAAAGTCAAAGGCGGTTTTAAAGAGATGGAGAACGAGCGGGCTAATTACGCTAAATTACAAACGACCTATGAAAAAGAAACCAAAAAAGGGCTTGACGTCAAAGGATACGAAAAGCTAAAAAAAATGATGGGTGACATCGAAAAAGAAACGCCGAATTTTAAAGACAGCTACCCTAAATTTTATCAAAAGGTAAACGATACGCTAGTGCAGACCAAAGACAAAATTTTAAACAAGGCCAAAGGGCAAGAAAATGAAAATGACAGAGGCAGGAGCCTATAATGAGCAATATAACGCCAAAACAAAGAAGAAACGTGATTGAGGGTGACTTGGAAAATTATGTCAAAAGCGAAAACGATTTTTTGAGCCTAAGAAAGAGCTTTATAGACTTAAATTTTAGCCTAGCCCTAGCGTGCGAGCACGACGAACAAAGGGCAAAAAAGTACCTAGATGCAGCCAGAGAGATACAAGGACTCGAAGATAAGCAGGACAAGAGGGGAAAGTGGGAAATAAACGAGGATAACAACAAAAAAGTGATGACCCCGCACAAGGACGACGAAAAATTTCAAACCAAATTCGAAAAGGAAAACCC
>CAUQJU010000296.1:0-2719 GCA_963518005.1 uncultured Campylobacter sp. | reverse complement strand
GCTCAGAGTCACGCGTTCTAAATTTAAGAAATTTTTCGCAAACGAAATTTTAGAGAGTTTGAGGTTTTTAAAGGCAAAAACCTTATCGCCGGAGCCGTCTGTAAGCTCGATATTTGCGATATTTGCCTTACCGCTTACGGAGGCGTCCGCGGCGTATTTTACGTTTAGCTCGGCATTTAGCTCGCCGCTTTTTAGGCTCGCGTCCAGATAGTTTTTAGCGTAGGCGAAGTAGCGAGGCAAATTTGCGTCGTTTAGCTTCACGTCCGCTTCGATATTTAGGGGTTCTGGCGTGATTTTACCGCTAAAAGCCAAATTTAGCTTTTGCGAGCTTTTCATGTCTATTTTGGCGCTTACGGGCGAGGCTAAATTTTCGCTGATATTTTGTAAATTTACGTTTAGTCCGTCAAATTTGTGCGCTATCTTTTGCCCCTCAAAGATATGGGTTATACCTATATCCACACCCGTAACGGCGACGTTTTTGACGCTAAATTTAAATCCGCTCTTTGTATCTTGAGCGCTTTTTTGCTCGGTTTTTTTACTTTTTTTCGCGGCGCTTTTTTCTGCCGTTTTTTGAGATTTGGCAGGTTTTTTCGCGCTTTCGGTTTTGCTTTTTGTATTTGTTTTTTTGGCGGCAGCTTTTTCGCCGTTTAAGCCAAGCTCGCTAATAGCGCTAAGCTCGCCGTTTTCTTTTAGCTCGGTTTCAAATTTAGGCTTATTTATACTTACGCTTCCTATTTGCAGCGCCGTTTTAGCTAGGTCTAGATCCGCGTCCTTCACGCCGATTTCAGCGACGGCGGCGATCTCTTTATTTTTAGTTTTTAGCGCGATTTTTTGAGCTTTTATCTCGCCGATAGAAGCGGCGCTAGCGTTATTTTCCAGCGTAAATTTAGGTGCGTTTATAACGAGCTTTTCTAGGCTTGCCGCACTGTTTTTACCGACCGGGGCGGAGGCGACGTTAAGCGTCAAATTTTTTAGGCCAGCTGCGATATTTTGCCCGTTTATTTTTGCGCCCAGCTCGCTTGCATTTGCGTCTTTTAGCTTTATCTCGCCGACGCTTTTTTCGGTCAAATTTATACCGCTAACGCCCAGAGCTTTGAGCGCTGCGGAGGCGTTTATATCGCCTTTTTCGTTTATATCGGCCTTGAGCGCGACGCCGCTTAAATTTAGACTGTTTAAATTTGCCTGCGCCTCGCCTTTAAAGCTCGTGTTTTTAAATTTTATCTCACTAATATCGGCCGCGAAGCTTCTTTTTTCACTAACGTCGGCATTTACCTCGATGGCAGGCAGATCAAGCTCCTCTAGGCTCAAATTTTGCCCATCAAGTTGCGCTTCAAACGACTTTAAATTTAAAGCGGCGTTTTTTAATGCAGCCTTGATAACGCCGCCCTCCGCGCTTAGTTCGTAGCTAGTTTTAGCGTTTATAAGGGCGCTATTTATGCGCAGATCTTGCGTGTCGATGAAGCTAATCGCGACTGGCCTGACATTAAAGTCCTTTAGGCTAAGCTCGCCGTAAACTCGAAGCGGCGCGAGATCGATGCCGCCTCGCCAGTCCAGCTTTTGCGCTAGCGTGGAGTTTGCGTCGAAAACGTGCTTGCCCGCGCTATTTTGCTCGGTATTTATGCCCGATATTTCGTAGTTTATGCCCTCAAATTTGGCGCTAAAAGGCTGCTTTAGGCTCTCGTCCGAGTAGGCAAACGAGCCGCCGATGATCTTTGTGCTGTTTAGAGCGAAATTTATGCCGCTAGTTTCGTTATTTTCGGCGCTAGTAGCGTTTGACTCGCCTAAAAACATAGCTAAATTTAGCGTGCCGTTTTTATCTCTAGCGATATTTACGCTTGGGCTTTCAAGGCGTAAAATATCGACTTCTGCTAGCTTTTTACAGAGCGAAAAAGGCTTAAGTTTAACGTCGATTTGCTCCGCGCTAAAAAGCGGCGCGGTCGTGTTTAGTTCGGGGCGCGTGACGTTTAGCTCGAAGGTAAAGGGGTTAAATTTGGCCTCCGCCACGCTAAGGCTCGCATTCATATCCTTTAGCTTTGCTGGTAGTGTATTTTTTAGCGCGTAAGGAACGCCTAAAAAGCCCGCAAGCGTGTAGATAAGCAGCAAGCCCGCAAGCGAACCTAGGATAATAAGAGCGATTTTTTTACTTTTTTGCATAAATTTGCCTCGATTTTTTTGGCGGATTTTACTAGGAATTTGATTAAATAGCGGTTATTTTGATAAATTTAAGCGCCAAATCCAAAGTTTGATTTACGATACGTAAATTACTAAGCCGGAGGTTAAATTTAGGCGCGAAATTTATAAGTTTAAGAAAGTCTAAGGCGGTAAAATTTAAATAAATCGCAATTTGCCTTAAAATTTAAATCTTGCTCGCTTCATAAGCCAAATTTGGCCTTCAGCTAGTAAGGCTTGGGCGGCAAAAGGGGCAACATCGTGCTTAAAAGGCCGATTTTTAGTCGAGTGAAGGACTATCTAGGCGAGATAATCGCTACTCGCCTAGATTTCAGATGGATCAAAATTTCTTCTTTTTTACGTCTTCTAAGATAACTTTAGCCATATCGTCGATCTGCGCCGTTACGTCGTTTGTGACGTTTACTATGGAGATATTTTCGCGCGTGATGTTATCGATGGCGGCTACGGACTCGTTTATCATATTTATCGCGCTGGTTTGCTCCCTGATGCTCTCGCTCATCTCGTTGATGCTTTGGGCTAGTACGTTTGC
>CAUQJU010000295.1:0-2719 GCA_963518005.1 uncultured Campylobacter sp. | reverse complement strand
ATATTGGCGCTAGCGATCTTTAAGCTATCGGTTAGGCTCATGAGCGCGCCGGGTTTGTCGATAAGCGTGATTTGCAGCGCCATCTTGCGGTGGGATTTGATGAGACCCTTTTCGATGATGACGTTTAGCATCTGCACATCGATGTTTCCGCCGCTTAGCACGATGCCGATACGCTCGCCGGCTTTAAATTTGACCTTGTTGTGCAGGATACTAGCTACGCCGACTGCGCCTGCGCCCTCGACCACGATCTTTTGCGTCTCGAGCAGGAACAAAATCGCGTTTGCGATCTCCTCGTCATCGACCTGCACGAACTCGTCCACGCACTCTAGGATATTTGCCAGCGTCGTCTCGCTCGCGTCTCGAACCGCGATACCGTCGGCGATCGTGCGCACGCTCTTTGAGTTTATACTTTTTTTAGCGCTAAAGCTATTAAACATCGCAGGCGCGCCCTTCGCGCTCACGGCGACCACGCGGATGCCTGGATTTACCTGCTTTACGCAGCTTGATATGCCGCTGATTAGCCCGCCGCCGCCAACCGGCACGATGATAGTCTCAAGCTCGGCTAGATCGTCAAGCATCTCAAGCCCCACAGTGCCCTGCCCGGCCATCACGTACTCGTCGTCAAACGGATGGATAAAGCTCATGCCCTGCTGCTTGGCGTACTCTACGGCGTAGGCGTAGGCCTCGTCGAAGTTATCGCCCTTTAGGATGACTTCGGCGCCTAGATCTTTGGTGCCAAGCACCTTTAAAAGCGGCGTGGACTCGGGCATCACGATAGTAGCGGGCGTTTTAAACTCGCGCGCCGAGATAGCGACGCCTTGGGCGTGATTGCCCGCACTTGCTGCGACTACGCCTTTTTTGCGCTCGTTTTGGCTTAAATTTGCGATTTTATTATACGCGCCGCGGATCTTGTATGCGCCCGTGCGCTGGAGGTTTTCTTCTTTTAGGTAGATGAGCGCGCCGCTTGCGAGGCTTAGCTTTGCACTGTAGGCAAACGGCGTCTTGTACACAAAGCCGCTTATCGTGCGCTTGGCTTGGATTATTTTATTTAGAGAGATCATTTTAGCCTTTCGTTTGTTTAAATTTTACTTTTCGTCGCTTTTGCTCGCGCGTTTATTTACCGTATTTTTGCTTACGTTTTCTTTATTTTTTGTCGCGTGCTACCGCGTTTTAATTTTTATTTGGTTTTTTAGAATGCTTTAAAATTTGATCAAATTCTCAAATCTACGCCTAAAAAAGCTACGCGCGGCCGTCAAATTTAGCCTAATCAAGCCTTTGAAGCTCGATTTTTATGCACCTATCCTGCACGAAATTTATCCCGTTTTCGCGCGCGACAGCTCCTGCGGCGCCATTTGTGATACCAAGCTGTAGCCACAGCGTTTTCACACCTTTTTTGACGGCGTCTTTTACTAGCTCGCTAGCAAACTCACCCTTTCTAAACATCACGGCGATGTCGATATTTTCATCTATTTGGGTCAAATTTCTATAAACCTTGCGCCCTAAAATTTCATCAAATTTTGGATAGACGGGAAATACGTTAAAACCGCTCTCGATGAGAAATTTTGCCACCTCGTTGCTAGGCTTGCTCTCATCTGGACTAAGGCCCACGACCGCGATATTTTTAGCGGAGGATAAAATTTGCCTTAAGTCGCTAGGCATTTTTACTCCTTAAAAGTACGCCGCACTCGATGTGAGCGGTGTTTGCAAACTGATCAAAGATAGCAAATTTAACCGCCTCGTGCGTCGCGGATAGCTGCGCTAGATCGCGCTTCAGGCTCTGCGGCGAACAGGAGATATAGACGATGTTTTCGTAGTTTTTGATGAAATTTATCACGCTCTCATCAAGTCCCGCGCGCGGCGGATCGACCAAAACGTGCGAAAAGTCGTAGCTAAAGATATCAAGCTCTCTTAAGCGGTTAAACTCGCGCTCGCGCCCAAACGCGCTCATTAGCTCCTCGGCGCTCATTCGCAAAAATTTGATGTTATTTACGCCGTTTAGCTCGCAGTTTTTAAGAGCATTTGCGATCGAGCTTTTGGATATCTCGGTTGCCAAAACGCGTTTAAACTTTTCCGACATCGGAACGGTAAAGTTGCCGTGCCCGCAGTAAAGCTCGAGCAGATCCGCGCCGCGCTCTACGCAGCCCTTCGCCCATGCGACCATCTTTTCGTTTACGGCGGTGTTTGGCTGGATGAAAGCCCCGTCGCCGAATGTAAATTTGTAAATTTTACCGCCGATATTTAGGCTGTCCCGTAAATTTAGCTTGCTACTCAGCAGCTTTTGCCCTTTTGCCCTCGCGGCTATCGTCACGCGGTGGCCCGCTTATGATAGAGCAGAGTCGCTAGTATCCCGCTCTCACACGAGATAAACTCGGCGCCAAAGAGCCTCTCTTTTAAAATTTGATTTTTCGCAAGCGCTTCAAGCAAACGCGGCATCAAATTTGCGATAGGAGCGGCTACTTTTGGACACTCATCTATCATGACGCGCCTAGTTTTGGTGCCGTGCATCGTGTACCTTAGCTCCTCGCCGTCGCGCCATATCCCAAACTCCGCCCTCGTGCGGTAAGCGGCCCTCTGCGAAGCGAAAAACTCAAATTCGCCGCGGTAAAAGGGCTCAAATTCGCACTTTATGAGATCTTTTTTAAACTCAGCCTGCTCCTCATAAGGCATATCAAGAGTGCAACTACCGGCATTGACGAACTTAATATCCTTCCTGATCAGA
>CAUQJU010000294.1:0-2725 GCA_963518005.1 uncultured Campylobacter sp. | reverse complement strand
TTATAGACGTGGCCGCGATAGCTCAAGCGGTAATGGGCTATACTCAAACGCTAAAAGACTATGCTGAGCAAATCAAGCAGTACGAGCAAATGGTCAAAGATACGCTAAATTTTGAAAAACAGATGGCCGAGCTCGGCATAGATATGAACAGCATCTACGATATACTAGGCGATGCGCAAAGCATGATCAGTCAAATGCAAAGTATCTACGATAACGTCAAAAATATCCCCAATGACATAATGGGCGATATAGCGAGAGTGCAAAACGCGTGCTCGTTTTTGGAAAATAATAGCCAATTTTTCGGAATGACGCTAGGAAAAACCAAGAGCTCAATCAAAAGCAAGGTTAATCGCTGCACTTACGCATTGCGAGACGGCGCAAATTTGAGCAAAAGCATAGACGAGCTGACCGAGCAGATGAATAAAGCCGTCGATCCTATCCAAAGAGCGAACTATCAAGCGCAAATCAACAACATAAAAAATGCCGAGAAATTCCTGCAAGAAAGGGATAATATCGAGAAAACAAACGCCTTGTTAGCCTTTGAAGATACCTTTCATAGCGACGATAAGACCAATCCTTACTCAAAAGCGAAAATGAACGACGATTTAAAGCAGCTTTCAAAGCAGCTGAGCAAACCAAACAACCAAAAGCAAGCTCAAGCCCTCACGAACTCGATTCTGATTAAAATTTTAGAAAATTTGCAGAATCAATACGTGCTGAATATCAACTATACCAGCACGATGGCTACTAGCACGCATATAAACGAAAGCGGCAGCAATAAAAATTTAACCGAAGAGAGCTTTAATCAGTCGGTCGTAGAATATAAGCGCAACGACGCCATATTTGAGCCAGAAACCAAGCAGCTCCCGAAAGATGAGCTGGGACTACCAAAATTCGTATATTTCAAATAAAGGGGAAAGAATGAAAAAACTAGTTTTTAGTTTGATCGTAGGTGCAATTTTTGCAGCAAGCGGCGCGACCGCAAAAGAGACGAGCGCAAAGGATACGGCGACAAAGACGTCTGCTCCAAAAGAGCTCGGCGACGTATTTACCGGCGATAAGAAACTGGCATGCGAAGCGGTGCTATGCCTCGCAAGCGCTACGCGCCCGCCGGAGTGCGCCGCAAGCCTTAAAAAGTACTATTCGATTACGGCTAAAAAGGCGCATAAGCAGGCTCAAAAAAGACAAGCATTTTTAGATCTGTGTCCAAGATGAAAGAAAATCTAGTCGAGCTCGCACTCGATGAAATTTTAAAAAATAACGGCTACTTTGAAAAAAGAGACAAAAGTAGCCGTAACTACAAAACGCTTACGAACGACTACGGAGATACGATAGTCGTATCGCGCCAATCAAACGGCCACTACTTATATTTTAATCCAAATGACAGTACCGATCGGGGCAATATTTACAGCTTCGCTAAAAATCGCGGAGTAGAAGTAAAAGATTTAATAGACGAAGACAAAATAAAAGATATAAAAGAGTTACAAAACAATACTATACCAAAAGCAACTACTAAAAAAATCGATAATGAAATAATAGAAAAATTTAAAAAATTAGATAAGACGGATAAAAATTCATTTTTAATTAGCCGTAGGAAGCTAAGCGGAGAACTATTGGCGCAATTTAGCAGCCTAAAACAAGACAGTAAATACCAAAACGCGGTCGTACCGACGTACACGTTAACGTCAGTGCAAACGGACGCTGGCACGAAAGAGTTTTTAAAGCAAAGCGGAACGATAAGCTATCTCTCAAAGCCCTTAACACACGATCCGCAAGGAAAAGCATACGATAAGCCTATCAAACAGCTTTGCAACGGAAATAAGGGGCTAGAAATTTTAAAAGCCGATAACGCACATAAAAGCCCCAAAGAATTTAAAAATATAATAATCAGCGAGAGCATGATCGACACGCTATCGTTTTGCGAGATGAAAGGGATAAATTTGCAAGAGACGCTGCTATGCTCGACCAACGGGCAAATATCGACATCGCAAAAAGATGCGATTAAAGCGCTTCGCAAGCTCGCCCCGGATGCAAAATTTACGCTAGCGTTCGATAATGATGATCGCGGCAAAGAGTTTGGCAAGATCGTAGAGCAAATAGTGCCGAATGCTGACAGGCAAATGCCTATATTAAAGGACTTTAACGATGATTTGGTAGTCGGCAAAGAATTGGGGCTAGCAGCGCGCAATATTAGTAAAGAAAACATTTTAAAGCCTTTGAGCGAGCTTGGCAAGAAAGTAGAGTATTTATCAAAGAAATATGATTTTTTAGAGCCTTGCGCAAAGAATGAGCTCCTAAATGAGCTTTTAAGATTTAATCCTTCAAAATTTAAAGAGATAGCCCCAAAGGTGCAGCGTCTGCCCGGAATGAGAGAATGCTTTAAGCGACTTAATCTCGTCGAAAAAAAAATCGGCAGGGAGTATTCTAGGGCTATATGATTTATAGAATATTGATTAATTCGGGCAATCAAGATTTAAGCTGGTTTTTGAAGTTTAAGGTTTATATAAGCTTTTGGAATTTATATCTTATCCCCTTTATTTGGGGGTTTGATAGAGATTACGGCAAGTGAATTTTTTACAAAATCTCGCTCATAACGTCCCGCTGCCGGGTTAAGTAAAGCGGTAGCTCTCAGATGTTCGGGCGGTCAAATTTTAGGGTGTTCGGATTGGATTTGGTTGCTCGTCCTGAGCGGTGATAATTTGGCTTGCTTTTTTTAGTTTAAGGT
>CAUQJU010000293.1:0-2742 GCA_963518005.1 uncultured Campylobacter sp. | reverse complement strand
CCGTTACCGTTATCATCGAGCACGGCGGACACGGCGGTTTGGCTGCCGGACCTCTAACGGCTAAAATTTTTAATAAGCTACTAGAAATGGGCTACATCGATCAAAAATACGAAATCACCTCGCTAGCAGATACCGAGGCTGCGGCTGCAGAAAAAAAGAAGAAAAATTAAAATTCGGTCTTCAAATTTAAAGGAAAATCCCGCTTTCGCGGCATTACCACGCGCTGCGCTCTCGTAACTTTTCATGGATGCGGCGGCTTAAATTTTATCGTATTTTTAAATTTATAGATTTTATGCATCCTTGCTTTTGTAAGACGAATAAATTTATAAATTTGACGCGGCATTACGATGGTGCGGATAAAATTGCAGTATGCGATGGGTTCTGAAATTTGACGAGTTTATTTTTATAACCGAATTTTAGGTTTAAAAACGCGCAAAAAACCGATTTGCGCTAAAAGAAAGATTAAATTTGCAAATACTGGCTCTAGCCTTCAAACATCTCCGAAAGCTCGCTTGTAGCGATATTTACGATTTTATTATTTGCGTCTAGTTCTATCAAATTTTGCGTTTTAAATTTAGCTAAAATCCTAGAAAACGTCTCTGGCGTGATGTTTAGGATGGAGGCGATTTTGATGTGTTTTAGCTCGTTAAAAAGATCGGCGTGATTAACGAGAAAGCTCGCGACCTTGGCCTCGGAGTTTAACACGAGCTCTTGGTGTATCAGCTCGCTTGCGATTTTTAGCTTTTGCGAGAGTGATTTGATGATTTGTAGCGATACGCGCGGGTTTGATAAAAACTCGGCGTAAAATTTATCGTAGTCGATTTTTAGCACTTCGCCGCCTGTTAAAAATATCGCCGTCGCCGGAAATTTGATATTTTCAAAGTTGGCAAGCTCCGCTACGAAGCTAATCCCGTTAAACTGATGCATAAAAATCTCTTTGCCTTTGGGGCCGATTTTATAGAGCTTGAGCGAGCCTTTTATGAGGAGGTGGAGCCACTTTGACTCCTCGCCCTCCATAAATAAAAACTCGCCTTTTTTATATTTTTTTAGGATGCTGATATCTTCTAGCCTTTTTAGCTCGGCCTCGTTTAGCCCCTGAAAAAACGGGATTTGCTCTAGCATTTGGTGTTCTTATTTATTTTTTAAAAGATCTCTGATTTCGGTTAGAAGCGCTATATCCTCAGGCACCGGCGCAGGCTCCTCGGCTTTTGGCTCCTCCGCCTTTGGTTTTTTGAGCGAATTTATAGCCTTAACGACGCAGAAAATACAAAACGCGATAATCGTAAAATCGACCATCGTTTGTATAAACGAGCCGTAGTTTACGGTTACGGCAGCCGTATCGCCGACCGCATCTTTTAGCGTAAATTTTAAATCCGTAAAATTCACGCCGCCCGTTAGTACGCCCACGATAGGCATGATTACGTCGCCGACCAGCGAGCTAACGATCTTGCCGAAAGCCCCTCCGATCACGACGCCCACGGCCATGTCGATGACGTTGCCGCGCATTGCGAATTCTTTAAATTCCTTGATGAAACTCATCTTTTTCCTTTTAATTTTAAAATTAGATATCAATTATATTTATTTTAGCTTCACAAAAGATAAAAAAGCGAGGTTAAATGCCAAAAATGCTATAATCGCCCCAAAAATCAATAAGGAAACAAAAATGTATCGTTTTGCGCCGTCGCCTACAGGCGATATGCATCTGGGAAATTTAAGGGTTGCGATCCTAAACTACGTCTGTTCGCTCCAGGATAAAAGCGGCTTCATTATCCGTATCGAAGATACCGACAAGGAGCGCAATATCCCCGGGAAAGACAAGGAAATTTTAGAAATTTTGGAGCTTTTCGGTATCAAATGGGACACGCTTTATTATCAAAGTAAAAATTTGAAATTTCACCGCGAATTTGCGGCAAAGCTTTTGATAGATAAAAAGGCGTTTTCGTGCTTTTGCACCGAAAGCGAGCTGGAGGCCAAAAAAGAAGCCGCCAAGGCTAGAGGCGAAGCCTACCGCTACGACGGCACATGCGAGCATCTAAGCGACAACGAAGTGCTAAATAACCAAAAGCCTTTCGTCGTGCGCATGAAAAAGCCGTTAGGCACGATGAAATTTAAAGACGCTATAAAGGGCGAGATCAGCTTCGAGCCCGAAAACGTCGATAGTTTCGTCATTATGCGCGCCGATTTTACTCCTACGTACAACTTCGCCTGCGCGGTCGATGATATGCTAGAGGGCGTTACCTTCGTCATTCGCGGCGAAGATCACGTCAGCAACACGCCAAAGCAAGACCTCATCCGCGAGGGCCTAGGCTATACGCAAAAGATAAACTACGCTCACCTGCCTATTATCCTAAACGTCGAGGGCAAAAAAATGAGCAAACGCGAGAACGAAAGCAGCGTAAAATGGCTACTATCGCAAGGCTTTATGCCTGAAGCCATCGCAAACTACATCGTTTCTCTTGGCTATAAGGCGCCGGTTGAAATCTTTACGATAGAAGAAGCCGCGCAGTGGTTTGATATCTCGAAGGTTTCGGCGTCTCCGGCTAAATTTGACGTCAAACAGCTAGAGCACATCAACCGCGAACACATCAAAAGAGCAAGCGATGCAAGGCTAGCCGCGCTAGTGGGCATAAAGCCCGAATTTGCCGCTATAGCTAGATTTTACACGCAAGAAAGCAGCCTACTAACCGAGATAAAAGCCAAGGTCGATGCGATTTTTGCGACCAAATTTATCCCGGATGAGTT
>CAUQJU010000292.1:0-2744 GCA_963518005.1 uncultured Campylobacter sp. | reverse complement strand
GCTATGAGTAGTACTATGTTTAAAACGCTGGCAAATAGCAACAAAATAGCTTTTGCTGTTTTAAAGGCAAATTTAGCTTGGGTATTTTTAGCGTTTATTTTGGCTAATATGCTGGGCAATTTAATTATAAATTTTTATCTAAAAGAAGAATATAGCGACGTTTCTTTATTATTGCTTTTAATGTCTATCGCGGTTTGTTTTCAGGCCCTTTACCAGCCTTACAATGCTTGGATTAGCGGGCATGGATATGGAAAAGAGCTAAGGAATGCTAATATAAAAATGACTATCGTGACCGCTGCATCTAGCGTTTTATTGGTTCCTATTATGGGGGCTGTCGGCGCCTGCATTTCAAGTCTGATATCAAATTTATATTCGCTATTTTTATATGTAAAGATTTATTATGCCAAAATATAAAATATATACGAGTTATGCAAGAACTGCGATATACTTAGTTTTATTGTCTATAGGCGCAAAAGGCAAAAAAGTTTTATTACCGGCTTTTACTTGCGCTACTACATTACCGGATGCGATAGTGCAGGCTGACGGGATTCCGGTGTTTGTGGATATTGATGTGCATAGTTTAGAAATGATTCAAGATGATATAAAAAGTAAAATTTCATCCGATACGGTAGCAATAATATCTCATCATTATTATGGTGCCTATATGGACTATGTCGCAAAAATACAAGATATTGCAAAAAAACACAACCTTATTCACATAGAAGATAGGGCTCATTGTTATGGCTTAAAGAAAGATTTGATTGGGGATGTCGCTATATATTCTTTTTCAAAGAATATGATTTCTCCCGGCGGCGGATTATTGGTTACGAGAAATTACGATATATGGCAAAAATGCTTGGATATTCAGGATAAAAATAGGAGTATTTTTCATACATTCATATTAAACACGGAAGCTTTTAATTATATGCAGGCCATTAAAAACGATAGGTCTTGCGATATCAATAAGCGATACAAGTCCATAAATTTAGTAAAAAGAGTAGTTTGTAAAGTTTTAAAATTTTTGCGGTTTTACAAACGGAGTTTTTTTTATAAGATTAATAGCAATGATATAGGGAAAAAATTTGACGTATTCGACACTAGAATGACGACCGAGCAATTTAAATATATTTTGGTTTCAATAAGAGATTTGAAGCGCAATATTAAGCATAGAAAAAGTATGGCATTGAGGCTCAATCAATTTTTGCCGTCATTTTTAAATATAAATAATAATATCTTTACTAATTACGTAGTATATACCGATGATTATAAAAAGTTGGAAAAAATTTTTAACAGCTTTAATATTAAAATCAGAAGAGTATGGCCGTATTTTCAGGATTACTGGGGCGAGCAAATGACAAAAAACGTGAAGCAACTATCGCAGAAGCTTTTGTTGATTGATTTGGACTGTCTTGATAAAGAAAAAATTCAAGAGATAGAGAGCATGCTAAATGAAAGTTGAGATATTTGAAAAAGGCCAAATCGTACCTGACGAATGGAATTTAGGTATAGAAAATCCGACTCAGCTATTTGAATTTGCAAATACGGGCGGTAAATTTTCAATTCCGTATTTTCTAATCATAAAAGATAAAGATATTATTTTTAAATGGCAGTTTTTCGTAATAGGTTTTAGATATTTTAGATATATCAATATCGTTTCAGAGCCAAATATTCAAACTACCGAATTACTGGATATCGCTTTTAAAGAAATTTTAAGAGAATTTAATCCTTTTAAGGTAATTTTTTACTCTATCACGTTATCAAAATTTACAAATATGGATTTTTTAGAACTAAATAATTTTAATGAAATATATAGATACGGCTCATCTGTTTTAGATTTAACTCAAAATGAAGACGTAATATTTTCTAATATGCATAGTAAACATCGTAATGTTATAAAAAAGGCGCAAAAAGAGGATGTTGAGGTATTTGAGGATACGAGCGAACAAGGTATATACGATTTTTATAAAATAGGCGTTGAAACATATGCCAGATCAAATAAAGAGGCTTTAGAAATTGCATATTTACTAAAGTATTTTTTCGCGTTAAATAAAACGGGTAATATTAAAATATTTTTTGCAAAAAAAGATAACGTCATTCAAGCCGGAGCAATTTTTCTCGTTTCCAAACATATGTCTATATATTGGCACGGTGCATCTATAAATAATTGCGCTACCGGCTCTTCAAATTTGTTGCAGTGGGAGGCAATAAAATATTTTAAGCAAAACGGCACAAAGATATATGATTTTGGAGGCTGCTCTGATTTGGACGAGAAAGCTAAATCTATCAGTAGATTTAAAAGTAGATTCGGCGGTATGACATTTAATTATATAGGGTTTATAAAAATAAATAATATTTTAAAAAATATGTTATTTATCTTTATAAAAATTTTTACTAATAAGGGCTAAATATGACTACGCAAGAGAAAATTTTGGACCGATATAAAGAAATAAGAGGCGATTTTATAGACACTAAAGACGAGAAGCTCAGGCAAGAGTTTTTTGATAATCTCTTAAAATATAACTATTTAAAACACATAAATCCATATATAAACGGCAAAATTTTAGAGATCGGTTGCAATAAAGGCTATATGTTAAAAGCATTGCAAGGTTTGGGTTTTAAAAATTTATACGGTATAGATTTGTCTAATTCCGACTTGTCGATAGCTAAAAATAGAACCGGACTAGATACGCTAAAACAAGAAAACGCTTTTGACAATTTAAAATATAATAAATACGACCTTATAC
>CAUQJU010000291.1:0-2744 GCA_963518005.1 uncultured Campylobacter sp. | reverse complement strand
TGCGCCGCTTATTTGGCATCTCTTTTTCGTCTTAAAAGTGAGGGAATGTCGCGATTTCGACGGACAGTTAAAGGTTGTCGCACTCTGCACGTTCGCGATGTCGGCGCTGTTTTTCGTCGGGGAGATTTTGGGCTAAGATTTGCTTTGGCGCACGCGGTTTATCAAATTTACCTATCGCGAGCGATTTTGCCGATTTTAAGTATTAAATTTATCCCTCAGCCGATTTTAACGTGTCGCGCCGCCCGTTTTTACCATTTACTAGTCGGCAGATTTTCGGCGTAGATTCGTTGCGCAAATTTAGTTCAAAATGCGGCAAAAGCTATGTATTTACCTTTTTTAAATACACTTTCAGAAATTTACAAGGAGAAAAAATGAAAAAATTAATTAAATTTTCGCTAGCAGCAGCGCTAGCAGCGAGCTTCGCAAACGCCGCAGTCTATGAGATCGACCCAGCGCACAGCAGCGTCGGCTTTAAGGTCAAGCACCTAAGCATATCAAAAGTAAGTGGCAATTTCGGCAAATTTGACGCCGTGATCGACTACGACAAGGACGCTAAGGAGCTAAAAGCGCTCGAGGCCACCATCGAAACCGCCTCGGTAAATACTCAAAACGACAAGCGCGACGAGCATCTGCGAAGCGCGGATTTTTTCAACGCGGCCAAATTTGACAAAATCACCTACAAAATGGTCAAATTTGAAAAAGAAAGCGACACGGAAGGCAAGGTCGTGGGCACGCTTACGATGCACGGCATCACTAAGCCCGTGGTGCTAAAATTCGAGCTTGGCGGCTTTACTGCGGATAAAAACGGCAAGGAAAAAATCGGCTTTAGCCTAGAGGGCGAGACGAAACGCAAGCTCTTTGAGATCGGGCTGGATACATCAGAGATCACGCTATCTGACAAAGTCGAGCTAGAGATAGAAGCCGAAGCCAAAGAAAAATAATTCCCAAAATAAGCCTAAAGCCTGTTTTCGGGCTTTAGTTTGTTAAATTTTAGTTTAGCCTATATTTTTGCAAATTTAGGCTCGCGCTACGGCTCGGCGCGAAATCCGCACGGCAAAAACTCAAACTAAAATTTGTTTTTACCGTCGCAAATTTTATTAGATAAAACGGCTATAAGCTCGTCAAAGCGCCGCGCTAAATTTTAAAATCCGTAAAAACCTCCGCGCAAAAGGCAAATTTACTATAAAACCCTCACTCAGGCTCGCTAATCATACCGAGCAAGCAAAAGCTCGAGCCGGCAAACCGATAAATTCGCCGGCCCCGTCGCCATATCAAAGCGTAAATTTACCCCTTGCGCCCTAGCAAATATAGCCTCAATGCCTGCTGGGCCGTCATTTTGAGATTGCGCATCGCGGTTTGCTTATCCATCGCCTCTTCTAGGCTCACAGGCTCGTTTAATACGCTAAAAAACGCATCGATGCCGTTTTCGTTACAGCCGCCCGCGCACGGCGACACGCTGCCAGCTAGCGCGATGATCGGTTTGCCGTATTTTTTGGCGATCTTCGCCACTCCGGTCGGGGTCTTGCCCATCGAGCTTTGAAAGTCCAATCGCCCCTCGCCGGTGATGACTAGATCGGCGTTTTTCACGTCTTCTTCGAGGCGGATTTCCTCCATGATGATGTCGATGCCGGGCTTTAGTTTGGCGTTTAGGTAGCTCACAAACCCGTACCCTAGCCCGCCTGCCGCGCCTGCGCCCTTAAAGTTCCAAAATTCGCTCGAAAAGTGCTCGCTCGTCGCGCTCGCAAAGCTAATGAGACCGGCGTCTAGATCCTTTACCGTCTGCTCGTCCGCACCCTTTTGCGGTCCGTAAACGTAGGCTGCGCCGTTTTTGCCAAAGAGCGGGTTATCCACGTCGCAAGCCACGAGGAATTCGCACTCTTGCAGCTCGGGCGCCACGTTTTTGTTTGATATTTTTGTGATTTTTATGAGGTTTTCGCCTTTGCCCTCGAGCAGCTCGCCGTTTTCGTCAAAAAACTCGTATCCCAGCGCGCTTAGCATGCCCGTGCCGGCGTCGTTCGTCGCGCTGCCGCCGATACCCACGATAAATTTACGCGCACCCTTGCTAATAGCGTGCAAAATCATCTGTCCAAAGCCGTAAGTGCTCGTTTTCATCGGATTTCGGCGCTCTTTTTCCACCAGCATGAGCCCGCTAGAAGACGCCATCTCGAGGATGCCGAGTTCGCCCGCTAGCGCGTACCTGGCGGGGATTTTTTCGCCGAGAGGATTTTGCACGATGACGTCGATAAACTCGCCATCTAGCGCGTCTGCTAGCGCCACCACGCTACCCTCGCCGCCGTCTGCGATGGGCTTAACCGTCACCTCGTCTATCTCGCCGGCTAAGGCTTCTATGCCCTCTTTTACGGCGTTGCCGGCCTCGAGGGAGCTGAGGGAGCCTTTAAATGAGTCGATTGCTATTAATACTTTCATCTGTTTTCCTTTTTTGTTAGCGGCTCGTCTTTTTCCTTTATACTTCGTTAGAAATTTCGCCGAAGCTCGGTTACATACTATATGTATGCGCCCTCGCTCGGCTCATTTCCGCCTCGTCTAAAGAAAAAATACTTCACCCTAAATTTTACGGACTGATTTTATCAAATTTAGTTTTAAATTGTGTCGCTTCGTAAGTAGAAGCCCCTTCCTCTCCCATAAAAAAAGCGGACACGAAAGAGAACTCTTTTGCGTCGCTACGCTTGCCTTGTGCTTAGCCGCACTTTGTTTGCTACTGCTAGGACGCACTCTCTTTGAGA
>CAUQJU010000290.1:0-2751 GCA_963518005.1 uncultured Campylobacter sp. | reverse complement strand
GATAGATATCCACCACATCGCCCGTCTCTAGCGCGCTTACGTCGACTACTATGGGCAGCGCGCCGCTATCCTCGGCTGTGTTAAAAAATATCGGCGCGATCGCCGTTGCTACCACGATGCCGCCCGTTTTTTTGTTCGGCACGCCCTCTATCTCGCGCCCGAGGTGCCACTGGATGGAGTTTATGCCGCTCTTTCGGCTACTGCCCGTACCCACGACGTCGCCAGCGTAGACGACTTCTAGCCCGCTTTTTTTAAGCTCGCGGATCATTTCTAGACTGCCCGGCTGACGCTTAACTAGCATCGCGTTTGCGTGCAGCGGGATATCTGAGCGCGTGTATGCTTCGCTAGCTGGGCTTAGATCGTCGGTGTTGGTTTCGCCGGCGACCTTAAAAATCACCGCCCTGATACGCCTAGGCAGGCTCTCACGCTCTTTAAACCACTCCGCTTCCGCCCACGAGCACAGAACTTCTAGCGCAAAGTTATTGCTTTTTGCAAGCTGCGCTACGTCGTTAAAATAATCATGCACGAAAATCGTCTCTTTTAGCACGTTACAGGCGGCCTGGGCTACGGCCTCATCGCCGTTTTTTAGGCTTTCAAGCAGCACGATGACGCTGTACCCGCCAAGCATCGGCCGCAGCAAATTTACGGCGGCGATTTTATCAAGGCCGCTTATCTCAAGCTCGTGATTTATAATCTCGTTTAAAAACTCCGCCTTTACCTTCGCCGCATCGTCTACGCCCGGATTTACGCGATTTGCGAGTAAATTTATAAGCTCGCTCCGCCTATCTCCGCCTTGTTTTACAAGCTCGCAGACTTCCCTCGTCTGCTCCTCGTTTAGCGGTAGCGGCGGCACGCCTAGGGCCTCGCGCTCTTTTACGTGTTTTTCGTACTGCGTGAAAAAGTCCATCGTTTATCCTTATTAAAATTTACGTAATTTTAGCAAAACAAAGCGAAATTTGGCTAAATTTAAGCACTTGATTTTAAGGAATTACGATGCAAAAAGCGTATTTTGACTCGCCTATCGGCGTTTTGGAGATTTGCGGCGACGAGAACGGCGTTTGCGAGATAAATTTCGTGCGAGATTTTGTCCGCACTGACGTAACGGACGCAAATTTAAAGCTCTGTTTAAGCGAGCTTGAAAGCTATTTTAAAGGCGAGCTTAAAACATTTAAAACGCGGTTAAATATCGGCGGCACGGCGTTTCAAAGGTGCGTTTACGAAAATCTGCAAAAGATCGCTTACGGGCAGTGCGTCACGTACGCCGGGCTAGCAGCGATGACGGGGCGGCCGAAGGCGTTTCGCGCGGCAGGCTCGGCAAACGCAAAAAACAAAATCCCCATCATCGTGCCCTGCCACAGAGTCGTCGCCTCAAACGGCCTTGGCGGATACAGCGGCGGCGAAGGGCTAGCGACTAAAATTTGGCTTTTGGAGCATGAAACGAAATTTAAAGATAAAGCTTAACGTCTTTAAAACTTGACGATGTAAAATTTATCTAAACGAGCGCAAATTTGATCGCTTAGTTTTAGCTAAGCTCAAGCCTGGCTACACAAAACGCAGCGCCGTTTTTAGTCGGCAAAATGCGAGGTAAATTTGACTCAAAACCGCGCTGCCTTGGCTTTTTGCGCCGCCTTGCCGGATAGCAAAATTTATCGCCCAAACCCCCGCTCAAAAACAACAGCCAAAACACCTCTTAAGTCGGCGAATACCGCTAAATTTTATTATTTTTTACCCTTGGTTTGCGCGAGATCCCTACGATTTAAAAACCACACTATAAATAGAAAAAAGGCGGCTATTTTTAAGCATGCGTAGATGAGATCCATGTTTTTCTGGGGCGTTTGCAGTTCATCTTCGTAGCTATATCTGACGTAAACCCTGCCCGCATCGTCTTCTAGCTGCAAGATTTCGTTACCTAGCGGCATTACCTTGCTATATATAACCGCCCTCTTTTTTATGAGCGGTCTATATTTATTGTCATCTCTGCTATCTATGTAGTATGACACCGCCCGGCCGTCGTCTAGCCTCAGTTTTAGCTTTCCGTCGCCTTTTAGACCGTAGTTTGCAGACTCCACCGTCCCTATATTTTTCGTTAGTTCGTTTAGCGGTTTAAAATCGCTATAAAAAATCATATCCTTGATAACAAACAGGATCAAAGTAAGACACAAACCGACCAAAACCATCAAAAATGCCGAAAAGATACTTCTTAAGGCAGAGCCGTTACCGTAGTAAAATCCCCTTTTTATAAAAACTACGTATAAATATGAGTTTTTGATTTTTTCTTTAAATTTCTCCAAATTTAACTCCAGTTACTTGATGCTATTTATCCGCAAAAACCAGCGTAAATACGCCGCTAGCGATTAGCGCGATACCGATCCACTCTCGCGCGCTCGGGCGCTCGCCCAAAAACATAACCGCAAAAACGACTACCAAAACGACGCTAAGCTTATCTATGGGCGCTACCTGCGACGCGGAGCCCATCTGAAGCGCCTTAAAATACGCCAGCCACGACGCGCCCGTCGCAAGTCCGCTAAGCGTCAAAAACACCCAGTTTCGCGCGCCAAGCTCGCCAAGCGGCTGCCACTTTTTAGCATAGGTTAGAAACAAAATCAGCGCCGCTGCGATAACGAGCGTCCTGATAAAGGTCGCATAATCTGAGTCGATACCCTCAAGCCCAACCTTGGCGAAAATTGCCGTAAGTGCGGCAAAAACCGCCGAAGCCAGCGCACATAAAGCCCACTCTTGCATGATTTATCC
>CAUQJU010000289.1:0-2769 GCA_963518005.1 uncultured Campylobacter sp. | reverse complement strand
CTCGCTCTAGGTCGTTGCCCGCGCCGGTCGAAATCTCTTTTATAAAGACCTCTTCCGCCGCGCGTCCAGCCAGAAGTACGTCCACTTCGGCCATCAGCTCGTGACGCTGCATCATAAATTTATTCTCTTCAGGCGTGTGAAGCGTGTAGCCAAGTGCCGCAAGTCCGCGCGGTATGATTGATACCTTGGTGACTCTGTTTGCGCCTTTGGTAGTCTCTGCTATGAGCGCGTGTCCGCTCTCGTGATAGGCCACGATGCGCTTTTCTTTAGGATTTATGCGGCGAGATTTTTTCTCAAGACCCGCGATCGCTCGCTCGACGGCCTCGAGTAAATCAGCCTGCTCGACTTTGCCTTTTTCTTTTCTGCCCGCTAGTAGCGCGGCCTCGTTTATGATGTTTGCCAGATCCGCACCCGCAAGACCCGCCGTCATGCGCGCGATATCCTCGATACTGACGCTATGATCGAGCTTGATGTCTTTTATGTGTACGCGTAAAATTTCGATCCTACCTTTAAAATCGGGCTTATCGACGAGCACCTGCCTATCAAATCTACCCGGTCTTAAAAGCGCGGCGTCAAGCACCTCCGGACGGTTCGTCGCGGCAAGCACGATAACGGGCGATGCATCCGAGCTAAAGCCGTCCATCTCGGCTAAAAGCTGATTTAGCGTCTGCTCGCGCTCGTCGTTTCCGCCGATCATGCCGCTAGCTGCACGGCTCTTGCCGATGGCGTCGATCTCGTCTATAAAAACGATCGCCGGAGCTTCTTTTTTTGCATTTTCAAAAAGATCCCTCACGCGGCTAGCGCCCACGCCGACGAACATCTCTATAAAGCTCGATCCCGAAACCGAGAAAAACGGCACGTCCGCTTCGCCCGCGACGGCTTTTGCCAGCAAGGTTTTACCCGTACCAGGAGGTCCAACTAAAAGCACGCCTTTTGGGATTTTTGCGCCCAAATTTATATATCTATCAGGATGCTTTAGAAAATCCACGATTTCCTTGACTTCCTCTTTAGCCTCCTGCACGCCCGCTACGTCGGTAAATTTAACCTTCGGTTTTTCCGAGTTTACGAGCTTTTTGGAGCTTCCCATCCCAAGGATTCCGCTACCCATGTTTCGCTGCATACGGCTAGCCAAAAACATCCAAATTCCAAAGAAAATAAAAATAGGAAGCACCCACGAGAAAATCATCTCGGTAAACCAATTCGTCTCGCTATAGGCTCCGTAAGGAATCTTTTGCTCCTCTAAAAGAGGAACCAAAGTAGGGTCGCCCACCCTCTTTGCCGTATAGACCGCACCGCCGTTATCCACGGCTTTTATCGAGGTTTCAGAGATGCCGACCTTTGCGACCTGCTTATTTTTTATCATCTCTTTTATATCAGAATACGATAAATTTTTAGCAGTTACCGCGCTTTGTCCGGTTATCGGCATACCGTCTACGTCGCCGTTTAGCCCCTTAAACACTAGCACGACGACTACTGCGAAAATCGCGAAAATCATAATCGGATTTTTATTAAAAAAGCCGTTTCCGCCGTTATTTAAATTTTTATCATCGTTTTTTCTGTTATCCATTATGTTCCTTAAATTATTTTACGCTTTTTGAAATACGAAGCTTTTCCACTCGTTTTTGGTTTGGCTCTCTACCAGCTTAAGCGACGAAAAAGCCTCTAAAATTCGCGTTTCGTATTTATCCAAAACGCCTGCTAAAACGAGATACGAGCCCTCTTTTAGCAAATTTATCAGATCATTTTTTAGCATTAGTATCACGTCGGCGATAATGTTTGCGACGACGATATCGTATTTTTTATCCAGATTCGCCACCGAACCGGTCCAAATTTGATTAAATTTAACCCCGTTTAGCTCGGCGTTTTTCTGCGAGCTTTGCACGGCCTGCTCATCCGTATCGCAGGCATCCGTGACGCAACCTAGTTTTGCTAGAGCGATGCTTAGTATCCCACTTCCGCAGCCTACGTCAAGCGCGCTCATGCCGTTTGCGGCGTATTTTTGCAGATACTCTATACAAGCGCTCGTGCTCTCGTGGTGACCCGAGCCAAAGGCAAGCGCGGGATCAATGATGATGTTTTCAAACCCGTCTTTAGACTCTTCCCAACTTGGGTGGATGTAAAATTTACCGATCTCTATCGGTCTAACGTTTTTTTTGTATTCGTTTAGCCAGTCTTTATTTTCTTTTTGACTTTTTGTTATCTTAAATTCGATCTCGCGACCAAGCGCGTCTTGTAGAGATTTTGCGTATTCTTGCAGACCAAATTCCACTTCGTCTAACTCGTCTTCGTCTCGGATGATAAACCCGCTCGCAGTCTCCTGCGTGCAAGTAACGCCCAAAGAAAAAACGAGATCTTCGAAAAGCTCGCGAAGCTCCTGCGAACAAAGAACCTCAAGCTCGTAAAATTTATCTTTCAAATTTACGCTCTTTTAGCCTAAGACGTCTTCAAGTTTTTCTTTCAAAACTTGCGGCGTAAACGGCTTTACGATGTAGTTATTGACGCCTGCTTTTAACGCGGTGATGACCTCGGCTTTACCGCCCTCAGTCGTTACCATGATGATAGGCATATCGACGTATTTTGCCTCGGCGCGGACTTTTTTTACTAGCTCAAGGCCGTTCATCTCAGGCATGTTCCAGTCGGTGATAAGCACGTTTATATCGCTGTGTTGGCCTAAAATTTGCCACGCTTCGACTCCGTGCTCAGCCTCTAAAATTTCTTGATGTCCGAGCCTTTGCAGAGTGTTTTTTATAATTCTTCTCATAGTAGAGC
>CAUQJU010000288.1:0-2770 GCA_963518005.1 uncultured Campylobacter sp. | reverse complement strand
CTAGTAAGCATGGGGTCTTGAAAAGTAACTGGCGTGGCGAAGTTAAACGCCTAAGTTTTTAGGCGAGATTTTAGCTCTGCCCATAAGCTTTGCTTTAAAATAGATGAAAGATGCTTTGGAGCTAAGAGAGTGGAGCGAGAGAGGCAGGGGCAAGCAAAAGCAACAGGTGCTTAACCTCTTTGCTCGTTACTGTTTCTTAAAAAGCGAAAAGCGTAGCGAAGTGGGGTATAGCAAAGCAAAGCTAGGCTAAGCTAAGAGAGTAAGAGATCTTGCGCTCACGCTATCTTTAAGAAAATAGGTAGTACGCGCGGCAAATAAAACCCTGGTATTTCTGCTTTGTCTTGCTCGCAGCCGTAAACGGACGATATGCTAAAATGTAACGGCAAGGTCTATATCCGGGCAGTTAAAAACTATTTTACAAATGAGCTAATGCCGATATTGCCAAGATTTCTCAAACAGAGTGCGTCTTATTGATAGCAGATAAAGCGAAGTTAAGTATAAGCGGTCTAGACGAGAGCGTTAAGTATTTATTACTGCTAAGTACTTATGACGGATTAGTAGATTATGTAACTTTAGTTTATTAGAGTAAAACATTCTAAAAATGAGTTTTAGATGTCCTATGTTTGCTATTTTACAAGGAGCAAACGGCTTTCTGCTTTATAAAAAGCTAACGGTAAAATCATATAAACAATATAAAAACTTTGTCTCAAGTGTAGCATGTTTTTATCATTAGCACACACTTTAAAGCTAAGCGCAAGAGCCTCGACTTGCTTTGCTGCTAACCCCTAAAGGCTACGAACGAAGTGGAGCGGACATATAGATCAGCTAAACTTGTATGATACGCCCCAGAAACTACCCGAGAGCAAAAGCGACTTTCTTAAGTTTTTAACCCAAATCGTCCTTAAACCTCGGGCTGTTTCGTTAAAATGTTTTTCCGTAAAGTTTCTAGTGTCTAAGCATAATTCTCATGGTAAATTTTTACTCCTAAAAAGCGCCTTTTTGATCAAAATGCGCTAAAAGCTAAAACGTAAAAGGGCGAGCTAAAAAGCAGTCCGCCAAGCGCAAAAGGCGGACTAAAACAAAGCTACCGATAAACCTCGCCGTCGATGATCGCCATAGTTTTGTTATCTTTACTGCGCGGCAGAGTGTAGAAAAAGCTGCGGCGAACGACCGTGCCGTCGTCGTATTTTAGCGTTAGCTCGCCTTGATCGAGCGTGTATGAACCCTCGTCGCTGCGCGATTTTGAGCTGCCCCCGTCTATGCTGCCGCCTGGGGTACCCGAGGTTGCCATAGCATACGACGATCCGCCCGAGCTAAAGCGCCCTTTGCCGTCAAAGCAGTAGTATCCGCTCACGCCTACGCTCACAGTATCGCTGCCGCCCGACCAGCCGTGCAGGGACGACGAGCTGTCCTTGCGAAACGAGAAGCACTCTTTTGGCATTTGGCTTGAAATTTGCGCCTGAAACATATAATACCCCGTGCCGATGGAATTCCACAAGAAGGTGCAGTCGTCGTTCTCGCAGTAGTAGTTCGTGTCGTAATCGTCGTTGCTAGTTATCGTTAGTATGCCGTCTTTGACCTTATACGTGCCGTCGATGCGCGTGCGCCAGTCGGACTTTTCTAGGCGGCTCGCGTAGGTGCCGTCGTCGCGCAGATAAAAGGAATAATCCTCGCTCGTATTTAAAAGCATGTTAAATTTCGTACCGCCAAATACCCCCGAGCCTTTTTTGCTCGCCCCGGCGCTACTGTGTTTGACGCTAGAGTCCTTTGCGGGTTTTGCGGACTCGGCCGAATTTGAGCTTGATTTGCTTGCTTTTACTTGCGTGCTATTTGCGCTTTTTTTAAAGACGAACAAGACCTCTTGTCCGTCCGCGACTTGTTTGTATTCGAGCATGCCGTCTTTTAGCCAAAACTCGCCCAGCCCTTTAGCGCTAAGCGCGTATTTGCCGCCACCTAGACTTTCGTAGCCGCTTTTGCCAGCACTTTTGTTGCACGAACCGTCCGGGTTTACGCCCACGATGCCTACCGTCGCTTCATCGCCGCCGATCTCAAAAAACGAGTCGCCGAAGCACTTTTGCCCCGCGACTTTAAAGCTCTGCCCCTGCGCCTTTAGCGAGACTAGCTCCCATCTGCCCTCGATCTCGCTTAAATTTGACCCGCCGAGGCTGGCTTGGTTTACGGCGCCGTTTACGATGCCGGCTAAATTTACCTCGTCTTTTTTAAAGGTAAATACGATCTCGCCGCTGTCCGTGCCTTGTTTATATTCGAGCGAGCCGTTATTTAGCCGTAGCTCGCCGCCGCCAAGCGAGTATCTGCCGCCGCCTAGGCTTTTTAGAGCGAAGTTTTGTTCTGCTTTTTCGCAGGATTTACCGTCCGCGCTACTTAGGCTTAGGCGCGCGCTATCGCCGCTAGCCTCGATAAAAGAGTCTTCGAGGCACTTTTGCCCGGCCGTTTTAAACGTCTGTCCCTGCGCCGTAACCGAGACGATGCTCCATCTGCCCTCTAGCTCGCTAGCGCTTAAATTTAATCCGAGGCAAAGCGCCGCGAGGATTGCAAAAAATTTAAATTTAGCCATATTTTTCCTTTCGTAAATTTTTAAGCCGTCTGCGGCGGTTTTGCCTTCGGCTTTTTTGTTATCAAATTTGCCCTGGTTTTACGCCGATGGGTTGCTATTCATCCAAAAAATATATCACGCCGTCGACGACCACTCCGCCGGCTTTTCCTTCGCTAGTGGGCGGAATGTAAAAAAAGCTATGTCGCTGCGTCCGTC
>CAUQJU010000287.1:0-2771 GCA_963518005.1 uncultured Campylobacter sp. | reverse complement strand
GAGTAGGCGCACGCGCAAACCAGAGCCAAAATCTCGCCCAGGCCAAAGCCCACCTTCGTATCGCCTATCATATAAAGCCCCGCCACCGCAAACGCCACGCCCACATACGCGTAAGAGTAAATTTTATGCCTAAAAAGTCCCGCCGCGATAAAAGGAACCAAAGCCACGTTTAGCCCGATGATAAAGGCCACGGACGAGGTGTCGGCGTACTTAAACGCAAAAGTCTGACTGACAAATCCCGCAAACAAAAACAGACCCAAAATCACGCCTGATTTTATATCAGGCGCGCTTACGGTTTTTAGCTTTTTGTAAAAAATCGCGCCGGCTATGATCGCCGCTAGCAAAAATCTCCAAAACAAAACGCCGAAAACCCCGTTAGTAGCAAGCGCGAGCGAGGTAGGCAGATAGCCCAGACCAAAGACTATCGCAACAAATATCATGCCTACGTCGGCGCGAAATTCCAAACTATTTTTCACCGTTTTCCCTTGCGATTTTACTTAAAAATTCCCTGCAGGATCTTCGTACCCTGCTCGACCGCGCCGCCTCTTAGCGAGCTTTCCTTCTCGCTCATCACGTTAAATAGCCCGTCTAGCGTCTTGCGCGTGATGTAGTCGTTTAGATCCTCGTTCTCTTGCGGGATGTATTCGCCCGCGCCCATGCTAGTTGCGATGCCTTTTAGCTGCTTTGCGGCGTCTGATTTTGCCAGCGCGCTACCGGCGACGAACGAATTTAGCCCGTTATAGGCGGTGGCAAAGGTATTATCGCTCATCATTTTGGTGATGATTGGCTTAAATACGGCTTGCAGCTTCTGGCTCGAGTTTTGTTGCAAAAACTTCGTAAAGCTATCCTTGCCGCCTTCTAGCACCTTTTTCACGTCCGCGTCGTTCATGTTTTTTATCACGCCCGAAAATACGTCCGCAGCTCCCGGCACGGCTGCGCTCGCGGCGTTATTTATCGAGGTTACTAGCTCGTTCGCCCACTTTTCGCCGCCTACTTTTTTAGCCAAATTTGCCGCAGTTTCCAGGCTCTTTGGCAATGGGATTTTAGCCGTGGCGTTTTTTAAAAATCCCCCGTTTGACAGCTCCTTAACGGCCGCGTTTAGAGACCTGCTAACCGCGCTTTTGTAGTCGCCCGAGTTTGCCGCGCCAAGTATCTGCGCGCCTTGATTTAGCGTCTCTTTATTTAGCGCGTCCTGCCAGCCTGCCGCCTGCGCCGAAGCGGCGAGCAAAATAGCGCATAAGATCAAACTTTTTTTCATCGTTTTTCCTTAAAGTAAAATTCGGCGGTTATGATATTAAAACTCGGCTTTTAAACGGGTAAATTTTGTCCTTTTTAGGGCGAATTTACCCGCATCTTTACCGCGCGGCGGGCGATTTGGAGCGTCAAATTTAGCCGTAAATTTGAGCGAGATTAGCCGCAAGAAGTAAATTTTAAGCTAAAATTAGCCTTTTTGAAAGGGCAAAATGGAGCTTTTACTTCTCTCTATCGCACTTGCTATGGACGCGGCTGCGCTTAGCATCGCAAACGGCGCAAAATACCGCAATCTCGCGCTATCAAAGATTTTATTTATCGCATTTGTTTTTGGATTTTTTCAGGCGGCGATGCCGCTTGCGGGCTACTTTTTGGGCGCTGCGTTTGCTAGATTTATCGCGCAGATCGATCATTTTATCGCGTTTGCGATTTTGGGCTTTTTGGGCGTAAAGATGATCCGCGAAGCCTGTAGAAACGAGCCCGCGCAGGCCGTGAGCCTTGATACGAAGATGCTGCTCTCAGGCGGGTTTGCCACCAGCATCGACGCGCTAGCCGTTGGCGTTACGCTGAGCTTTACGGCTGCGGATATCTGGTTTAGCGCCGCCGCGATCGGGATAGTTTGCTTCGCGCTTAGCGTCGCTGCGTTTTACGTCGGTAAATTCGCCGGAGAGTTTTTGGAGCAAAAGGCGCTGATTTTAGGCGGCGCGATCCTCATCGCTCTTGGTTTTAAAATCCTAATCACGCACCTTTTGGATCACGGGTTTTTGAGTCAAATTTGACGGCGCGAAAATGAGCGGGAATTTGTCCGAACGCAAGCGCAAATTCGGATAAAATTGCATTAAATAGTTTTGCTGTGCCGCAAGCCGTTTTCGCCAAATTTCGGCCGAATCAATCAAGCGGACGAATAAGAGAAATTATTTCTTTGTCGCCGCTTTACGAGTAAAATTTGCTTGTATTTTGCGATTAAATTTAGTGCAAATGGTGGTGCGAAGCTAAATTTGAACTTGTGGGGCGGCAACGAGTTGCGCTAAAGCCAAATTTGCCCGTTTGGCGAGCTAAATTTGCAAAACGGCAGGACGCCGACCGTGGTCAAATTTGTCCGCGTAGAACGAGTTGATTTGGCGCAAACAAGCAGACTCTTCGCCGAAATTTAGCTTAAATTTAGAGCCAAATTTAACCGCATCGCTCGGGAAGATTTGCCTGCGGGCGAGCATTTTGATTAAAATCAAGCCTAAATTTAGGCTTGTGTGGCGAGTGATGTTAAAATCGGGTTTTAAATTTAGAGTTAAAATTTACGGCCGGCGCGGTCAAATCAAAGCCGAATTTGCAAGTCGCCTCGCAAAAACAAACGCAAATTTGGCTCAAATTTGCGGCATACCATCCAAAAAGCAAAAGCCAAGCGCGCTTTGTTCGCACCGCCAAGAGTATATACAACGATTGACATACTTTTCTCCTTTAAAAATAGAATTTAATCTAATAATTTTTTATCTCTAAACCAAGATATAGACAAAAATAATTTC
>CAUQJU010000286.1:0-2778 GCA_963518005.1 uncultured Campylobacter sp. | reverse complement strand
ACTCGAGCTTACCTGCATGCAGGTGGGACTAAATGAGCTAAGAAATAAGATAGCCGAGCTAAAGCGCACTAAAATTCGCTTTTTAGAAAACGAAAAGGTAGCGCTTGAAATTTTCGGCGAGAGCTTTAAAAACGCGCTAAGCCCTAGTCTTGAGATGGTTTTTGACTCAAATTTGGTCTTTTTCGGCGAGAACTACCTAGGCATGAAGCTTGGCGTAAATTTCGAAGGAAAAGAGGCCAAAATGCTTTGCGCGGGCAGTATTTATAATGATTACGAAAGATTTTTAAACAACCTAAAGGAGGCGGCATGAACGAGAATGAAAACGTAGAACTTGAGCAGCAAATCCCGTCAAATTTTGACGAGAGTATCAGCTTTGAGGGCCTTGACGCAAAATACGTCGAGCTTCAAAAGCAGCTTGAGGAGCTAACGGATAAGTATTACAGAGCCAACGCGGACTTTGAAAACATCAAAAAGCGTTTCGAAAAGGAAAAAACGGACATCGCGACGTATGCGAACGAGAAATTCGCGCGAGATCTGCTTCCAGTGATAGACGCGCTTGAGATGGCGGTAAATTTTGAAACCGAAGGCGACGAATACGCAGCAAAAATCAAAGAAGGAATTTATATAACGATAGATCAGTTTAAAAAGTGTTTCGAAAAAAACGGTATCACGCCGATCGAAACCGAGGGCGAATTTGATCCGAATTTCCACAATGCCGTACTGCAAATCGATAGCGAGGACGTGGAAAAAGGAAAAATTGTGCAAGTGATACAAAAAGGTTATCTAACCAACGGCAGAGTTTTACGACCTGCGATGGTATCGATAGCAAAGTAAAATTTAAAATAAAAATTTAATAAAAAGGAAAAACAATGGCAAAAGTAATAGGTATAGACCTAGGAACGACGAATTCATGCGTGAGCGTGTATGAGCGAGGCGAAAGCAAGGTAATCCCGAATAAAGAGGGCAAAAACACGACTCCTTCGGTCGTGGCTTTCACAGATAAGGGCGAAATTTTAGTAGGCGACAGCGCAAAACGCCAAGCCGTCACAAACCCTGAAAAAACCATCTACTCTATCAAGAGAATAATGGGCCTAATGAGCAACGAGAAAAACGCGCAGGAGGCTAAAGCTAGACTGCCGTACCACGTCGTAGATAGAAACGGCGCGTGCGCTATCGAGATCGCGGGCAAGGTCTACACTCCGCAAGAAATCTCCGCAAAAGTGCTCATAAAACTAAAAGAGGATGCTGAAAGCTATCTGGGCGAAACGGTCGTAGACGCCGTCATCACCGTGCCTGCGTACTTTAACGATAGCCAAAGAAAAGCGACTAAAGAAGCGGGCACCATCGCCGGACTAAACGTGCTTCGTATCATAAACGAACCTACCGCGGCGGCTCTAGCCTACGGCCTAGATAAAAAAGAGGCCGAGAAGATCATGGTTTACGATCTGGGCGGCGGTACGTTCGACGTTACGGTACTAGAAACCGGCGATAACGTGGTCGAGGTTCTAGCTACGGGGGGTAACGCATTTCTTGGCGGCTATTATTTCGATAACCGCATACTCGACTGGATAACAAGCTAATTTAAAAGCGACTCAGGCATCGATCTAAAAACCGACGTGATGGCTATGCAACGCCTAAAAGAGGCGGCCGAAACGGCCAAAAAAGAGCTAAGCTCGGCTCAAGAAACGACGATAAATTTACCGTTTATCACCGCCGACGCTACTGGTCCTAAACACCTCACAAAGACGCTAACTAGGGCTAAATTTGAAGGCATGATCGAGGATCTAGTCGCTCAAACGATCACCAAGATAAACGAGGTCGTAAAAGATGCCGGACTTGACAAAAAAGATATAAAAGAAATCGTCATGGTGGGCGGTTCTACGCGCGTGCCTTTAGTCCAAGAAGAGGTCAAAAAGGCATTTGGTAAAGAGTTAAATAAAAGCGTAAATCCGGACGAGGTCGTAGCTATCGGCGCGGCGATCCAAGGCGCCGTCATCAAAGGCGACGTGAAGGACGTGTTGCTCCTAGACGTCACTCCGCTAAGCCTAGGTATCGAGACTTTAGGCGGCGTGATGACGAAAATCATCGAAAAAGGTACGACTATTCCGGTTAAGAAAAATCAGGTATTTTCAACTGCCGAGGACAATCAAAGCGCCGTCACGATCCACGTACTCCAAGGCGAGCGCGAATTTGCCCGCGACAACAAGTCTTTGGGTCAGTTTAACCTAGAAGGCATCCCTGCCGCTCCTCGCGGAGTGCCTCAGATCGAGGTTGAGTTTGACATCGACGCCAACGGTATCCTAACGGTCTCCGCTAAAGACAAGGCTACCGTCAAAGCCCAAAATATCACGATCTCATCAACAACATGGTCAAAGACGCCGAGCTACACAAAGAGGACGACAAAAAGCGCAAAGACGCGGTCGAGGCGCGCAACCAAGCCGACGCGCTAGCACACCAAACGCAAAAGAGCCTCGACGAGCTAGGCGAAAAAATCCCTGCCGAGGACAAAGAGCGCATCCAAAAGGCGCTTGACGAGCTAAAAGAGACGCTAAAAGACGAAAACGCGAGCAAAGAGCAGATCGACGCGAAGGTCAAAACTCTAAGCGAAGCCAGCCATAAGCTAGCCGAAGCGATGTATAAAAAAGACGGCGCCGCTGGCGAGCAAGCAAACGGCGGCAAGAAGAAAGACGACGACGTCATCGACGCCGAAGTCGAGTAAAATTTAGCCCTTGTTTGGGCAAGGGTTTTAAACCCAAATTTAAGGTTTTAGCGTTTTTG
>CAUQJU010000285.1:0-2793 GCA_963518005.1 uncultured Campylobacter sp. | reverse complement strand
GCCATAGAGAGCATGCGTCTTGGCGTAAAGGATTTTTTAACCAAGCCTTTTGACGTGCAAATGCTTTACGAGGCGATTAAAAGAGTAGAGTTTTTAAAACAAAAAGCTCCGAATATTCACGTAAATTTAACCGAAGAACGCACGAGCTCCAGCGTAGATTCTAGCGATTTTGCCGCCAGCTCGCCCGCGCTTGAGTACGCCCTAAATTTAAGCAAGCGCGTCGCAAAAACGGACGCTTCGGTGATGCTGATGGGCGAAAGCGGCGTAGGCAAGGAGCTTTTTGCCAAATTTATCCACAAAAACTCGCCGCGCAAGGACGGCCCGTTTATCGCGATAAACATGGCCGCGATCCCAGAAAATTTGATAGAGAGCGAGCTTTTCGGCTTTGAAAAGGGCGCATTTACCGACGCTTCGGCGATGAAAAAGGGGCAGTTTGAGCTAGCCGACGGCGGTACGCTATTTCTAGACGAGATCGGCGAGATGCCTATAAATTTGCAGCCAAAGCTCCTGCGCGCGATCCAGGAGCGCGAGATCACGCGCCTTGGCGCGACGAAAAGCATCAAAATAGACGTCCGTATCGTTTCAGCGACCAATGCCGACCTGCCCGAACTCATACAAAGCGGTAAATTTAGAGAGGATCTGTTTTACCGCCTAAACACCGTTCCTGTCGCCATCCCGCCGCTAAGAGAGCGTAAAGAGGAGATCTTGCCTATCGCGGAGCGTTTTTTGGAGCAAAGCTGCGGCGAATTCGGCCTTGGAGCGAAACACTTTTCCGAGGCTGCCGTAAAAGAGCTTCAAAAATACGATTTTCCGGGCAATATCCGCGAGCTAATCTCCGTCGTGCAGCGAGCAGCGATCCTAAGCGAAAGCGAGGAGATACAACCGGGCGATCTTTTTTTGCAGGCTCGCAGTAGAAAGTAGCTTAAGTTTAAGCTTCACGCGAGTAAAATAAGCAAGATTTTAGCTTAGATTTTAAATTTAGCCGGCCGAGGCGGCGACGCCGAAAATACGGTGCGGTTTTAGTAAATTTGAGCGACGAATTTGAGCCGACGAAAAGTTAAATTTGATCGCGAATTTGAGTTAAATTTAGCAAACAAGAGCGGTCGCGGATAACTTTCTGCCAAAAACCCGAATTTAGTCCGCAAAATAAGTTTGGTCTTAAGCATGCGACGCGGCCGATGAGACTAAGCATGAGACAAATCGTGGCTTAAGAAGCAAACAAAATTTAATCCGCAAAGCAAGGCGAGTCTTTGGCGCCGGGTTAAGCCAAAGGGGCTTGCCGCAAGGTCTTTGCCGACCGAGATGTAAAACCTAAACTTGGTCCGCAAAGTCGGACAAGTCTTTTCGCATCGCATCCGCTTGCGATGAGACTACGCTACGAGGAGTGCGGGATCCAACCTATGGGGTTGGCTGCAGGGCGGCTTTGCCGACCGAGATGCAAAAAGAAGTAAAAACAAAGGAGTCTAAAATGAGAAAATTTAACGTTGCCGTCGTGGGCGCGACAGGCGCAGTCGGAGAGGAGCTTTTCCGCGTTATGGAGGAGGTTGATTTCCCGGTGGGCGAGCTACTACCGTTAGCAAGCGCGAAAAGCGCGGGTAGCGAGATAGAGTTTAAGGGCAAAAACTACAAAGTCGTGGAGCTTACCGAGACCGTTTTTGACGAGCGCGAGATCGATATAGCATTTTTTAGCGCGGGCGGATCGGTATCCGAAAAATACGCCAAATTTGCAGCCGCCAGCGGCGCCGTCGTGATCGATAACACCAGCCACTTTAGGATGGACGCGGACGTGCCATTGGTCGTGCCCGAGTGCAACCCGCAGGATATCATGCAGTGGAAAAACCGCGGCATCATCGCCAACCCAAACTGCTCGACCATCCAAATGGTGCAAATTTTAAAACCGCTAGACGACGCGTACGGCATCAACCGCGTGGACGTCTCGACCTATCAGGCGGCCTCGGGTGCCGGCAAAGAGGGCATGGAGGAACTAGTCGTGCAGCTGCAAAAGTTTTTCGAGTTTAAGCTTGATGAGTGCGAGCCGAAAGTCTTCGCGCACCAGCTAGCCTTTAACGTCATCCCGCACATCGACGTATTTTTGGACAACGACTACACGAAAGAGGAGATGAAAATGGTCAACGAGACCCAAAAAATCCTCCACAAAAATATGGAAGTGAGCGCAACCTGCGTGCGCGTGCCGGTGCTTCGCAGCCACTCCGAGGCTATCACGATTCATTTTGACAGAGACGTAGACGCCGCAGCCGCTCGCGAAGTCCTGCGAAAAGCGCCTAGCATCGTGGTCGTAGACGAGCCGGCCGCGAAAAAATACCCGATGCCGAGCATCTCAAGCGACACCAACGAAACCTACGTCGGACGCATCAGAGCGGATAACTACCGCAAAAACGTCCTTCATCTGTGGTGCAGCGCCGACCAGATCCGCGTGGGAGCGGCGACCAATGCCGTAAGAATCGCGCAAAAATGGATAGAAATGCAGGAATAATCGCCCGCATTTTATTTAAATTTGCCGAATTTTTCTTGGAATTTGGCAAATTTTATCCGGCCCGGTCGCAAAAATACATATAGAGCGACTCGGCTTTTATTTTTACTTGCGATTTAAATTTCTGCGGTTTTTACCGACGCAAACTTCTTACATTTGCCTTTAATATCCGTCTTATGCGACCTGTAAATTTAACGCGCATTTTCTCATGCGTTACTGCGCCGATATGCGACTAATTTTGCTCAAAAATTAAGCTTTATAATTTATCCGTTCCGTTTTTACGGCAAATTTGGCTCCGGATT
>CAUQJU010000284.1:0-2801 GCA_963518005.1 uncultured Campylobacter sp. | reverse complement strand
GTTTTTGCGATACTCTCTTTGTATTTTTTTGCGTCCTCTTTGAGTTCTTGGATTTTTATCTCTTGATCAAAGCTACTTTTTGCGTCATTGACCGTTTTTTTAACGGTTTTAAAAAATTTCGCTATCTCGACCATCGCGCTAGGAAGCTTATCGGGCCCCAAAAATAGCACCGCGATGACGGCTATGACGATGATCTCGGGTAAGCTCATGCCAAACATTTTTTTATCCTAAATTTTATTTTAAAGCGCTCATTTTATCGTTTTTTATCTCAAATTTGTATAAATCAACCCGCGATAAATAAAGAAATTTCATCCGCGGTCAGGAAATTTTTGGCGTAATATCGCCCGTTTTTAAATTTTAATTTCCCGCTATTTTTTAGTAGGCGCGCTCTTTGCTCTTGCTCTGCGTTTAGGCTGTTTTGCCAGATACCGACGATGCTTCTGGCGCCTAAAAATATCCGCTCCAAATTTAGCTCGTCCGCGCTTAAATTTTCGATTTTTTTAGCGTACGGATTTTTTACGTAGGCGTTTAAATTTGAAGCGTTATAAAAACGATAATTCAGCCAAAATCCGACCGCGTAAGCGCCCAGGGCAAGGTAGTTTTTGCCCTGCCAGTAGCCTAGATTATGCTTGCAAATTTGACCGAAATTTGAGATTTCGTACTGTTTTAGCCCGGCCTCCTCGATGCGGTCTATCATAAATTTTGCCAGCCTCGGACTATCTTTTGCGTAGCTTATCTTGCCGGCAAAGGGCGTATTTTCTTCAAGCGTTAGCGAATACGCCGAAACGTGCGAAACGCCCAAATTTCTGATATTTTGTGCCTCTTGCTCGAGGCGTTTTTTGGTGTCTAGCTTCGTGCCGTAGATGAGATCGACATTTATATTTTCTAGCCCCGCGGTTTTGGCGTTTGCTACAGCCTCGTAGATCTGCCTCGCGTCGTGGATGCGCCCGAGGAATTTTAATTTATCCTCAAAAAAGCTCTGAGCGCCGAAGCTTACGCGATTTACGCCGTATGATTTCATCTGCGAGAGCCACTTTTGGCTTGCCGAGTTTGGATTTGCCTCTGTCGTGATCTCGGCGTCTTTTGCCATATATGGCGCGACCGTCTCAAATAATCGCTCGTAGTAGCCCGCGTCCACGGCGCTTGGCGTCCCTCCGCCGATAAAAACCGTCTCGATCTCGCCGTTTTTCACGTCAAATTTTAAAATTTGCTCCCTAAAATCAGCAATCATCGCGTCAAAATACGCGCTCGTTAAATTTCGTTTGCCCACCACCGAGCCAAAGGCGCAGTATGGGCATTTGCTCTCGCAAAAAGGGATATGGACGTAAAGAAGCATTTTGACCTTTGTTTTTGCCGTATTTTAGCAGATTTTACGGATTTATCGCGCGGCGTTTGATATTTTGCTTTTGTGCAAGCTTGTGTGCCGGTTTACGGTAAATTTAGGTCGGATTTAGGCGCAAAACCGACCCTGATAAGATATTTGACGCTTTTAAATTTTAAAATTTACCGCCGTTTTTGCCGCCCGTTAAATTTAAAAAGTCGCGCCGATACGTTTAAATTTGATTTTAATTTAACGCCCGCAAAGCTTTGCAAGCGTTAAATTTACGTATAAAATTTCTTTTGTTTTAAAATTTGCGTCGGCAAAACGCCGAATTTTTCTCTAAAAATCTTTGCAAAGTGCGGAGCGCTGGCGTATCCGACGATTTTTGCGGCTTCGCTTACGCAGACGTCTCCGCTCTCTAAAAGTTTTTTCGCCGCGTTTAGCCGTTCGGTCGCTAGCAGCCCGTAGATCGTATCGCCAAAGTAGCTTTTAAAGCCCGTTTTTAGCTTAAATTCATTCGTCGCGCATGCTCTGGCTAGCTCTTTTATGCTGGGCGGATTTTGGACGTCGCTTAGTAGAATTTGCCTTGCTTTATTTAAAATTTTTACGTATTCGTCGCTAAAATTGCGCTTTTTTTCATCGGCTTCGGGCGTTTTAGGCGCGCCTAAGCTTTTGTAGATTAGCTCTAAAATTTTAGCTTCCATAAAGATTTCGCGCATCTTACCCTCAAACTCGCTCGCAGCTAAAAGCTCCCGCAAAATCAGGCTTTGGGCTAAATTTATCTTAGCCGTTTGGATGCAGATTTCGTTTTCTTCGCCTAGATTTTTAAATGCCGCTAGCTCGCCGGCCAGCTCGTTTTTTAGCACGATACATCGCCCGGCATAGTTGCTACTTTGATACTCGCAAATGCCCTCAAATCCGCTATCTACGCGCCCCATCCAAAACTCTCCGGCCTTTAGGCAAAAAGTTTTTTTGCCCGCCTTAAGCCCGGCGTCCCCTCTTGCGTCGTTAAAGAGTAAAAAGCAGTAGCCCGCGCTCCTTTCAAGCCGTCTTTTTACGCTTTTGTTGCAGATTATTTCGCTCCTGCAGTAGCTTGCGCCGCTTACGCCTTTAAAAAACTCGACTTTACATTTTCTATCTTGCTCTTGCCACGCGCTTTGTCCGTAGCGCGCCGAATTTTGCGCGATTTCTTGTTCGTTTGCTCGTAAAATATCTTTAAATTCGACTTTCATTTGCTTTTATCCTTTTAGCGTTGATAAAAATCCCTCTACCGTTTGCCTAAGTATTGATAATAATTATCTGATTATAGTAAAATAGGGTTTAAATTTAAATAAGGAGTTTAAAGATGAAAAGTATGCCTAAAATTTCTATGCTAGCTTGTTTGGCGCTATCTTGCGCGCAGGCGGCCGACGAAGTGAAACTAAATGAAGTTACCGTAACTAGCGCGACGGGTTTTGAACAAAATATCAAAGACGCGCCC
>CAUQJU010000283.1:0-2803 GCA_963518005.1 uncultured Campylobacter sp. | reverse complement strand
ACGAAACACCGGCTTTAGCTCGATCAAATTTGCGCTCGTTGAGACCGTAAACGCCTCAAAGCTCATATTTACGGGACTTGAAAAGCTGATAGTCGGCGTCGTGCCGCTAAAAGAGATGGGCGGCATCATCCAGATCACCGACATCACCTCAAAGGCCGCAGGCATCGGCGTCTCGACCCTACTCATCATCGCCGCGCTGATCTCGGTAAATTTAGGCGTGCTAAACCTGCTGCCTATCCCGGCGCTTGACGGCGGACACATATTTTTCAACCTTTACGAACTCATTTTCCGCCGCGAGATGAACGAAAAAGTCTATATCGGCCTCACCTACTGCGGCTGGGCGTTTTTGCTCTGCTTGATGGCGTTTGCGACCTTTAACGACGTGATGCGCCTAAGCGGAGCGGGACAATGAAGCTCGCGCAAATTTTAGAACGCATCGAAAATGCGCGTACGGGCGAAGCCGTAAAGCTAATCGCCGTGAGCAAAAACGTAACAACTAAAGAGGTTTTAGAGCTTTTTGGGCAAGGACAAACGAGCTTTGGAGAAAACCGCGTGCAAGAGCTCAAAAACAAGAGCGAAATTTTATCAAATTTGCCGATAGAGTGGCACTTTATCGGGCGACTTCAAAGCAACAAGATAAACCACCTACTAGCGCTCAAACCAGCGCTTTGGCAAAGCTGCGAGAGCGTAGAGGCCGCGCTTGCGGTGGATAAGAGGCTTGATCGCGAGCTGCCTTGCCTGCTACAGATAAACTCCGCGCGCGAAGACACGAAACAAGGCATCTTGCCAGAAGCCGCCGAGACTGCGTTTTTACAAATCGCGCAGGAGTGTAAATTTCTAAAACCCATCGGCGTGATGAGTATCGGCGCGCACGTAGATGACGAAAAAGTCGTACAAAAAAGCTTTGATACTACGCGTAAAATTTACGAGAATTTGCAACCCAACGGCGCGCAAATTTGCTCGATGGGTATGAGCGGCGACTTTGAGCTAGCGATAAAATGCGGCTCGAATATGATTCGTTTGGGGTCGATTTTATATAGCTAGGCTCGAATTTACGCGAGCGCTGAAAATGCAAATGGATAAAAACAAGCTAAATTTTATAGAAATATGCGGCGTTTTGCTCTGCGTCGCCGTTATTTTTGCCGTGGGTCTTACGGACGACGAAGACGCGCGCGTTTTTACGTTTTTAGTCGCCGCAAATATCCTAATATGCGCCGTTTGCGTGCTTTTTCGAGCTATTAGAAAACGCGGTTACTTGACGCTTTTAAAAATTTTAATCGCAGTAAATTTACTGATTTGCTTTAATATGGAAATTTATCGCGGAATAATACTTTTTTGGATTACCGTATCTTCGCCGATTGCCGCGTATATAGCGTTTTTATACATTCTAAGCAGATTTACCTTTTACCTAGTAAGCCGTAAATTTAAAGACGGCAAAAACGACGCATAAATCCAAAAAGAGGAGTCAAAATGGGCTACGACGTGAGTTATCATCCCATCAACGAAAACGAGATCAAGCAGTGGTATTTTGACGCGTTAAAAAGCGCACGAGAGGGCGACTGGTCGGTTGCGAAAATGCTCGCAAAAGAGTACGGCATGGAAGATTTTTACGCGCAAAAATACATCGATACTCTTAAAATCGCGCTTGAAACCAAGGACGGCGAGAGCTTTTCGGTCAGCCATGGCTACATACTCGCCGCCGTGCAGGGATTTTTTAGAAAATACTTCTACACGCGCGGCACGGCGTTTGGCTTTTTAGCGCAGGAGCATAGCGAATTTAAACAATATCTAAGCGACATAAGCGGCGTCATACCGCCTGAAATAAAAGCTAAATTTACCGGCGAATTTGACGGAAACTACTCATCGGGCGCATTTATAAGCGCAGAAAATTTGGCTAAATTTTGGCAGGACTATAACGCCGACGAAAATATAAAGCAAAAAGTAGATGATTTTTACGCCCAAAATTTGCCTGCATTTTTGAGCGCGGTTAAATTTAGCGTAGAAAACGGCTACGGACTGCTTGAGGCAACCGACGTCATCATGCCAAACCCGCTTGATCTAAACAGTTCCGAGTGCTACTCAAATCTTTTTAATTGCGACCCCGAAGGCGCGCTTATCTACGCCGATACGGCGGCCAAGCAACTAAGTGAAGCGATGAAGCTGGATAAAAAAGATGAAAGCGACAAAAACGAAGACTCAGGCGGCTTTTTGGGCGCTATAAAGAGGCTTTTTGGCAAGTAAATTTGCTACGAGCCAGGATAAACTAGCAACCTAAATTTCGCATATCAAGAGCTTAGATTGGCCTTTTTTGGTCAAACATAACTTTGCCGTTTTTCATCTTTGATATTTGTAAAAATATTGCAGCAATTATTCAAATTTGATAGGTTTGTCACTTTATCTAAACGTTTTAGCGGTAAAATACGGGTGAGTTTATTGCTGCAAGTAAAATTTTGCACTAGTTTTAAAAAACCGCGGTGAGTAAGTTAAATTTAATGCGATAAATTTACGCTTGAAAACTCGCAATGTCTGAAATGAAATTTACTCCGGCTAAACATGCAAGCGGATACTATCGACTACTATTTGACATAATAATTTAACGAACCGTATTTGTGAAATTTTATTTACAAAAAAAGAAGTAAAACCGCCTTGTCCGTTTTTGGCAAGGCGGCAAGAAAATCAGAATAAATTTAAGATAGTAGGCTTATTTTCCTCAACCCATTTGTCGATGCGTTTTGCGTAGTTTTCATCGCCCTTGACGTCTAGGGCTAGGCCTGCAAATTTGCCGTTAATGAAAAACGCGGAG
>CAUQJU010000282.1:0-2805 GCA_963518005.1 uncultured Campylobacter sp. | reverse complement strand
CACCATAGCAAGGTCGTTTATAGTTCCGCATGCGGCGATCTTACCGATGTCGCCGCCGTTAAAAAATATCGGCGTAACCACGAAACTATCGGTGCTAAAGGCTAGTTTGCCGTTAAATTTAGGCTTCAAATTTGCCGAGTCGCCAGCCTTCTTGTCCGCGCCAAAATCGCCGAAATTTAATATCGCGCTATCGTTACTCTCGCGCAAAATTTCGTTATCAAATATTCTAAAAATCGTCTCGTTTATGAGCGAGTTCATCTCCTCGCCGCCGCCGCCGTGGCTTAGCATTATTTTGCTCATTTTTTCCTCTAAATTTTATAGTTCGCGCCTCGTTTTTTGCCGCCAAGTCGCGCGAAGTGTCGCCCATTCGCGACCTCGCTATTTGCCGAGGCTGGTGCAAAGCGTTAAATTTACCCCGCGCTTTTGACGTCGCCGTATTTGTAATATGCCGCGCACGCGCCCTCGCTAGAGACCATGCACGAACCCACGGGAGTTTTTGGCGTGCAGGCTTTGGCGAAAATTTTGCAGTCAAAAGGCTTTGCTCGCCCGCGTAAAATTTCAGGACAGATACAGGCCTTGCTCTCGCCTTTGCTTTGCACATTGCAGTCAAATTTGACCCTCGCGTCAAGCTTCGCATACTCGGGGCGCAGCTTCATACCGCTTTGCGCGATCGCGCCAAGACCGCGCCACGAGAAGTCACACGGCTCGAAAAATTTAGCTACAAGCTCCTGCGCTTTTACGTTACCCTCACGTGTGACGACTCTTGCGTATTCGTTATAGACCTCGTGCGTGCCCGCGTTTTGCTGGCGGACGAGGTTTAGGATGCCGTCCATCAGATCAAGCGGCTCAAATCCGCTAACCGCGATAGGTTTTTTATACTCGGCCGCGATGCTCTCGTAGATACCGTATCCCGTGATTACACTCACGTGGCTAGGTCCCAAAAACGCGTCGATCTTGACGTCTTCGTCGTTTAGGATCGCTCGCACGGGTGCTGGGACGGTAACGTGATTTATATGGAAAAATAGATTTTTTAGCCCGAACTCTAGCGTCTTTTGCACCAAATTCGCGCTCATAGGAGTCGTCGTCTCAAACCCGATCGCAAAAAATATCACGTTCTTGTCGGGATTTTCGCGCGCGATTTTTATACAGTCTAGCGGGCTATATAGTGCCCTGATATCGCAACCTTCGCCGCGCAGCTTTTGCAGGCTGGTGCTTGAGCCGGGGACTCTCATCATATCGGCTAGAGTGCAGAGAATTACGCCCGGCATCTGGGCTAGCTTGATCGCTTCATCTATGCGGCTTCTTGGCATCACGCAGACGGGACAGCCCGGGCCGTGGACGAAATTTATATGTTCGCCCACTAACTGCGGTAGGCCGAATTTCATGATCGAGTGCGTGTGACCGCCGCAAATTTCCATGATATTTAGCGGCTTTACGCTCTCTTTTTTGACGAGTTTTGAAAGCGCTAAAATAAGCTCTTTGTCGCGAAAGTCATTGATTAGATTCACGCTTTTTCCTTTGCGTCAGGCTCGTTTGCCGCCGCTTGCATGGCGATTAGTCCCGCGTCGCCTTCGTCCGCGCCTATTTGTCCGTTTTGCATATCTTTGGCGATTTGGCGGTAGATTTCGATGCTTTCTAGCGCAAATTTCGTATCGATTTTTTCCATCGCGTAGCCGACGTGGATGAGCACGTATTCGCCTACGGCCACGGGCTCGGCGATGAGATCGAGGCTCACGCGGCGACTCACGCCTAGCGTCTCTACGGTAGCGACGTTATCTTCGTCGATCGCGACCACTTTTGACGGGATTGAGAGGCACATTATCTTAGCTCTTTTTTAAATTTTAAGAAATTTAACCACTTCTCCATGCCTTCGCCCGTTTTTGCGTCAAGCTCGATGACGTCGACTTTTGGATTTAGTTTGTGAGCCTCTTTGACGACTTTTTTCACGTCAAATTCAAAATGCGGCAACAACGAAGTTTTGGTTATCACGATAAGATCGGCGGCGCGAAACATCACGGGGTATTTAGCTACCTTATCGTCGCCTTCAGGCACCGATAGCAGCACGACGTTAAAGTGCGAGCCCACGTCGTAGCTAGCGGGGCAAACGAGGTTGCCGACGTTTTCTACGAAAATTATATCAAGGCCCTCTAGAGGCAGATGATGAAGCCCCTCGTGCACCATAAACGCATCCAGGTGACATGCCTGTCCGGTCGTGATTTGGTGGGCTTTGCCGCCTGCTTTTATTATGCGGTCGGCATCTTGGTTGGTCTCTAGATCGCCTTCGACGACGCCGATTTTAAATTTACCGCTTTTTATCGTAGCTTCTAGTAGCGTGGTTTTGCCACTGCCTGGGCTGCTCATGAGATTTACGCATAAAATCCCGTGCTCGTCCAAATGAGCGCGGTTGTGCGCGGCCTCTTCGTCGTTTTGGGACAAAATTTTCGTTATCACTTCAACCGTTTTGCTCTCGTTTAGCGCAGGGTGCGCGTGGCCGTGACTATGCTCGTGAGCTGCGCCGTGTCCGTGCTCGGCGCCGTGATCGTGAGCATGCGAGTGAGTCGTACCGTCGGCGTGAGTATGGGCGTGATCGTGCCCGCCCAGCGAGCATCCGCAATCTTTACACATTTTGTTTCTCCTTAGCGATTTTTGGGGTTATTATACTCTTAGATGTTAAAATCTCGCTTTAGTTTCATACCTTGCGGATATTATTTCGTTGCGTTTTATTTATATTTTGAGATTTTTACGGTCGCGGCGAGGGGTTAGAGTTGAGTCCGTTGTCTGCCCCGGTGAGTTTGACGTCTCGGG
>CAUQJU010000281.1:0-2808 GCA_963518005.1 uncultured Campylobacter sp. | reverse complement strand
AAAAACGCCACAGACGGCAGCTTTTTAGCGGAATTTGACGGCAAAACGGCCGTAGTTATGGCGTTTTCCCGTCTTTTTATATTTTGCAAGCCAAGCTGCTTTAGCTCGCTTTCTATCAGCTTTGCTAGATCATGCTCGGTAGGGTTTGAAGGCATGATGCCCGCCGCGCCCGCTTCGCGGTTTGTCGTGGTGTTGATCTTCGTATAGCGTAAAAATCTCTCGACTATGTCCATGTTCGCTCCTAAATTTGAGATAAAATTTATGAAATTATACTATCTTTTAATTAAGCTTAAAATAAAATTTTAATATTTTTCAGCAAGTTTAAAATTTAATCGGTATAATTCGCAAACTAAATTTAAAGGAGCAAAAATGCGAAATTTACGTTACGTAAGCGACTTTTCGGACTTTCATCAGGTTTTTTCGGCGACTCTGGGCAAGATGGCGACCGTGCAAAATAGATTTGCGGATATCGTCGGCAATCTCGACTGGAACGCGGATTTTGACAGCTGCGAGATAGCTTTCGGCGATCAAATTTACAAAATACAGCTTATCGGCAGCGAGTCAAAGGTGAGCGACACGTGGCTGTGGGGATTTGCCAATCAAAGCGGCCTTAGTCCCGAGGCGACGGCGTTTTCGCACGAGATTTTGCGAGTGGGACGGGAGTGGGGCTTGCAGGCTTTTAGCGAACCGAGTTTTGAGCTTGATGAGATGTTTAACGGGCATAATCTATCCATCGCTGCGTGCGGAGCGGCGGGCGAAAATTTATGCTACTACGGTTGCGAGCACGATAAGGGCTGCGCGTTTGTAGCGATCGTGGATGCGCCGGCCTCTCTTTTTGAGCCTCTTGGCGCGCACTAGTTTGTTAAAATCGCAAGCGACTGCATACAAGATTTTGACGTTGATCACAAAATTTTTATAAAAAGCTTTTTGGAATTTAACGGAGTCAAATTTGACGAAAATACCCAAAAGGGTGGATTTTTGAAAAAAGGAAAAGACGAAATCGTAGCTAAATTTGACAAAGAGCTTTTGATCAAATTTGACGACAAGGGTAGGATTTTGGAATTTAAATACGAATTTTAGTTTGAGCGAGGCGATGAGCTAAAAGCCCGTCGCCTTAAATTTACGAATGGAAGTGAAACTCGTCCGGATGATCGAGGGCGTAGCGAAATTTTTCCATATCTACTTTTTTATCCCAGATCGAGATGATTAGGCAGCCTACGGCGTTACCGCAGAGGTTTCCGACCGCGCGCATCTCGGACATAAATTTATCCACGCCGAGTAGCACCGCAACCGTGACGACGGGGATACCGGCACTTGGAAGCGCAGCAAGCGTACCGGCAAGCACGATAAATCCTGAGCCCGTGACGCCTACTGCACCCTTGCTTGTTACCATCAAGATGATGAGAATTTGTATCAGATGCTCGATGCTTAGCGGGATACCGAAAGCTTGAGCGAGGAAAATGACGCTAAGCGACAGGTAGATGTTCGTGCAATCAAGATTAAACGAATATCCCGTCGGTATGATGAGCCCGACCGCTCCTTTGTGGATGCCCGCGGCTTCTAGCTTTTGCATGAGCGGGGCTAGCGCGGTCTCCGAGGAGCTCGTCGCAAATACGATCAAAACTTCTTTTGCGATGAAGCGCATAAATTTAAAGATATTGACCTTCGCAAAATAGCAAATTGCGCCAAGAACTACGAAGATAAAAAAGCAGCTCGCAAGCGCCATAACGAAAAGCAGCTCAAGCATGCCTATTAGCGAACCGATACCGAATTTACCGATCAAATACGCCATCGCAGAAAACGCTGCAACTGGACTAAATAGCATCAAAATCGTAAGTAGTTTTAGCACCCAGTGCTGAATTATCTCAAGCGGTTTTAGGATTTTGCTTTTATGATCGTGTTTTAAAAAAGATATAATAACCGCCGTTACGATCGCCATAAATAGCACTTGCAGCGTATTTGACTTGATAAACGGATCAAGCAGATGTACATAAGGGAAGATGCCGTCTACCGGCACCGCGCCGCGCAAAATATGAAGCGTATGGGCTATGAGTCCGCTGTTTGCGTCTATGCTCGAGGCTTGACTCGTAAATTTCTCCACGCTAGAGGCGTCAAGCTGCGTATAGTCAAGGTGCATATCATGCCCCGGCTTTAGCGTTTCGCCGAAAATTATACCCACGGCTAGCGCGATAGTGCTTACGACCTCAAAGTAAATAAATCCTTTAAGCCCGATAGAGCCTAGATCTTTCATACTCTCAAGCCCTATGATGCCCGAGACTATCGTTAAAAAGATGATAGGGCCGATGAGCGCTTTTAGGGCTTTGATAAAGTAATCGATACCGGGCTTGCTCTGTATGCCTAAATCCGGGAAAAATACGCCCACGGCGATGCCTGCGACGATACCGAAAATCACCCAAAACTCGAGATTGGTAAGTAGTCTAAATATAAAAGTTTTTTGCGGCTCTGCCGCGATTGAAGCGTTTTGATTCAAGAAATATCCTTTACAATTTTAATAAATCGCATAAAACGAAATCGCGCGGATTATCAGAGCTCAAACTGCCGCCCGATTTTTATTAAATTTACAAACTCTCTAAAATTTCGATCGAGTTTATCTTATCGCCTTGCTTGATGCTATCTAGAGTCTTTAGGCTCGCTTCATCCACGATCTGTCCAAATACCGTATGCACGCCGTCAAGGTGCGGCTGTGCGCTGTGGCAGACGAAAAACTGACTGCCGCCCGTATCGCGTCCGGCGTGCGCCATAGATAGCGCTCCGCGTTTATGCTTGTGTTTTTGGCCTACGCACTCG
>CAUQJU010000280.1:0-2832 GCA_963518005.1 uncultured Campylobacter sp. | reverse complement strand
TTAGCCTAAAATTTCCCCGATAAAAAACAGCGCCGACATAGCAAACGTGCAGAGCGCGACGACCTTTAGCTGCCCGTCAAAGTCGCGACATTCCCTCACTTTTAAGACGAAAAAGAGATGCCAAATAAGCGGCGCAAAGCTAATTACGTAGAGTAGTTTTACGCCCGGCTCGCCGCGCAAAAGCGAGTAGCAGAGCATCAGGCCCGCTCCGCCCGCGATCAGCGCATAGTGGTAGCGCTTGGCTGCGCGCAGTCCGATACGAACGGGGACCGTGCGCTTGCCTTTGAGCGCGTCGTTTTGGATGTCGCGCATGTTGTTTAGATTTAGCACGGCGGTGCTTAGCAACCCGCACGCGCACGCAGGCAGTAGCAGCTCCGTATCAAGCGATCGCGCGTATAAAAAAAATGAGCCCAGCACGCTAAGTAACCCAAAAAATAAAAACACGAAAACGTCGCCAAGTCCCAGGTATCCGTATGCGCCCACGCCCACGGTGTAGCGGATCGCGGCAAATATCGACGCGCCGCCTAGCGCCAAAAACAGCAACACGAGATAAAACCGCTCGCCAAACGCCAAAACGCTTAGCGCGAGGCTCGAAAATGCCGAAAGTAGCGCCGTAGCGACGATGACGCGCTTCATCTGCTCGGCGCTCATCTGCCCCGTTTGGATCGCTCGGCGCGGCCCCAGTCTGCCATCGTCATCGGTGCCTTTTACCGCGTCGCCGTAGTCGTTAGCGTAGTCGCTTAGCACCTGAAATAACAGCGTCGTAAGTAGCGCCAGCGCGAAAATACCCGCGCTAAACGCGCCCGCGCCGTATGCCGCGCCGCTGCCCAGCAACACGCCCGAGACGCTAAGCGGTAGCGATCTAAGGCGAGCGGATGCGTAAAGAGCTTTTGCGGTTATCATTTTTTGCCTTTTTAAATTTATACGCCGAATTTGCGGCAAATTTGAGCTCAAATTTAGCACCCGAATGCAAAAAATAATATAAATTTGGCTTGTTAAATTCGCGTTTTTGAGAGATTTTTAAATTTGCCCTCAAACAGCGGTTGCGAAACGGCATTTTGAAGCGAAACAGCGGTTGCTTGCTTTGGTTTTACGGCTACGGATTTACGCCGCGAGCCGCTCGGCTGTGCAGGTTTGCCGTAAATTTAACTCGTTTGATTGCACCCTATTTTAAAGAAAACTATCGCGCAGGCGGCTTTTGGGCGCTAAATTTAGGGCAAATTTAGCGGCTACGAGGATTTAAAATCGGCGATCAAAATTCGGCTTTGTTTTTTTGAGTCTTATTTTTGACCTCGGCAAATTTGCTCGCAAAAACGGTTTGCAGCGTAAATTTAGGCTCCTTTTGCCTTGTGAAAAGCAAATGCCTTTTACGGCGATTTGCCAAATTTGAAGTTAAAATTTATCGGCGCTTGCGGCTATTTTTGCGTTTTTTAAGCGTCTTTTTAAATTTGCTTTTTTAGGCGCGAACCTCACTGTTTTGGTATCAAATTTAGTAGTTTCCAGCTAACTCTCGCCAAAATTCAAGCACCTTATCGTCGCGTGGCTTTGCTTACATATTGCTTGCTGATGCGCCCGCCGTTGTTATTTCGGTCACGCGCGTCCGCCAAGCTTTTATCACGGTCAAATTTGCTTGCTAGCATGCCGTCTGGCGTATTTCGCCGTTCGTTTCGGGTTTGCGCGCCGTCTGCCAAAATTTTACCGCCTAAATTTTGCCCGCCGACAAACCTAATGTCCGCGAGATTTTTGTATTGGCGGTTTGCGTTTGGATATTTTCGGTGCGATTGTCGCGCGTTTGCAAGCCGTCCGCTACGGCAAATTTTCAAATATCCTCCGCGCTAGGCATCGCTTGCTCGTTTAGTCGTGCGATACCAACGCTAGCAAGCGCTCTATAAAATCTCTCAAAATCGCTCGCAATGCGCCTGCCGCAAAGTTCTTCGTCCCAAAGTAGCCACGCATAAATCGCGCCGTCAGCGCAATCAAGCAAAAAAATCCACGGGTCGCCCACGGCAAAAACTATCAAATTTGCAGGACGCGCCTCGCCTGGCCGCCATTTGTCGCCGTATTCGTCGGTGCCGTTTAGCCGCACAAGCTCGCCCGCGTAGTCTCCTTTGGCGCCAAAGCGTACGTTGCAAACCTCAAATTCGCCCAAGTCAAATTTACAAACCAGGCGCAAAAACGTAGGCGGAAATTTGACGCCGAGAGTTTCTTGCGCTTTTTCTAGCGCCCGCACGGACGCGTCGGCATCGCTTTGTGCTAGCAGCCTCATGCCCGTTATGCCCTCTTGTTCCAGAGGCAGGCATATCTCGTCCAGCTCGCGAGCGATCTCGTCTAGCTTTAAAAACATATTTTTCTCCGCTTTTAGTTTATCTGAGATTTTTGTTTCGGTTTTTATGATTTTGCCGTTTTCGCCGTAAAATTTCGTAGTCGCCGCGCCTGCTTTTGCGTCGGTTACGACCTCTTTTACGAGCTCGCTTTTTTCGTTAAATTCTTTTTGTATTTTAACCGCCTCGCTTAGCGGCTTGCCTATCGTTTGGCGCTGGTCTATCACGCTTTTTAGCTTGCCGCTCGGGTAGAAAAACTCAAAATACGCAGGGTCGCCGCCTATCTGATAAGCGCGGCTATGCAGGCGCCCGCTGTCGCCTTATTTTTCAAAAGTCGTTTCTTTTTTGCCCGTTCGGACGCTGGTAAATTCCTTATACGACGGTTTGCCGTCTTTGCGGTATTCGGATATGTTATTTTCGGTAAAAAATCCCAAATTTGCGTCGAAGCGTTTGGTTTTTCACTACAGTTTTAGCGCCTCGCCCGCGTCAAAATCATCCAGTAGCTCCTTTT
>CAUQJU010000279.1:0-2834 GCA_963518005.1 uncultured Campylobacter sp. | reverse complement strand
CTAGTGGTGCCGACTGATTCGACGCGGACGATCTCTTTATTTATCTGCGCGATTTGCTTGGCGTACTTGTTGATCTCGTTTACGGACACTTCCACCTGCGAATCCACGTCTTTTTGGATCTTGGTTAGCATATCGTGGGCTTTATTTATGCTATTTGATAGCGTCGAGGCCGAATTTAGTAGATTTACCTTCTGCGAGCCTTCCGTCGGGTTTGATGCAAGGTTGTTCCACGCGTTAAAATAATTTTGCAAATCTCTGCCTATACCTACGCTTTGCAGATCAGGGAAGCGCTGAGAAATCTCTTCTAAAATTTGCTTTTTATATTCGCTTGATTCTAAATTTATATTTGAAGTGCGAAGCCTAGCGAAAGTAAATTCGTCATGCACGCGCACGACCGTATCGACCTTAGTGCCAGTACCGATGTCGCCCGGCATATCGTGAAAAGGCTCTCTAGCAGACTGCACGACGCGCTGTCTGGTGTAGTGCTCGCTATCGGCGTTTGTTATGTTGTGTCCGGTCGTAGTGATCTGCGTCTGCGCTGCGTCTAGGCCGCTCATTCCGATATGTAAAGACGAAAAAATATTAGCCATTTTTAAACCCTCGTTTTAAATAAACTTTCAGGCATCAAGCCTTCTTTGTCGTAGTTGCCGGGCTCGCTTTTAAACATATTTTTTAGCAAGCTATCGAAAAATTCTTTCACTCCGACGACGTATTTTGCGTATTCTTTGTTTTTTGAGTAGAGCTCTTCAAGCTTTGAGCGCATAAGCGCGAGAGATGATTTTACCTCATCATCTAGGATCGAGCTTAAATTTGCCCCGCCGTTTTCCTTTGAGACTCTTAAAAGCTCTTTATCTAGCAGCGATTTTATAGATTCGAATTTTTTAACCAGCTCGTTTTTGCGTCTAACGCTTTCATCGACCTTAGTGTGATCGGCTAGTTTTATCTTTTCTATATCTTCCGTAGTTTGAGCGATGAGTTCGTCTAGCACCCCCATCGCCTCATCCAAATATCTTTTAAGCATTTTTGTCCTTTCTTTTTACGCAAGGACAAAAAATCTTATAAAAGTAAAAGCGTATCGGCAACGGCTTTTGCAGTCTTGGACATATCTAGTTTATATGTTCCGTTTGCGATCTGCTCGGCTATCTTTGCGACCTTGCTTTCTTCTTTGCCTTGTGTTTTTTCCATGTTTTCGCTCTTTTTTACGTCGTTTGAGCGAGTGATTTGCTGCGGGCTCATGCCCAGTTTAGCTCCCAAAGTTCCTATCATTTTCAAGCCTTTTTAGATTTGTTAGAAACTAAATCGGCAAATTTTGAAATTTCTTAAGCCCTTTCTTTCAAATAATTGAATAAAAGTTCGCTAAAGCCTAAATTTCCGCTCAGAGCCTTACTCATCGTGTCGTTATACATCGAGTGATAGATCTCGTCTCCGGCATCTTTGCCAAATAACGGATTTTCGTCCTTTAGCGCGATATCTAGCACGCTTTTAACCAAAAACGCCTCAAAAGCATCGGTTTGCTCTTTTAAAAGCGCATCTTGCTCGCTCTGAGGCTTATCTGCACGCCTATTTTCGATAGAGCTCGTAGCAAATTTATTATAAGAGCTTAAAGCCGCCGAAGTATCTACGTTTAACATTATATTATCTCCAAATTTACATGTATGGCGCCCACGCGTTTTAGATTTTCCATTATCGCGATGATATCGCTAGGCGTCGCGCCCATCTTGCTTAGCGCTCTTGCGACGCTAGCTACGGTTGTTTTTTCGCCGCTGATTTTTAGCATATTAGTTAGCGGATCTACCGCTGCGCCGTCTTGCAAGTCGATTGTTTGCCCGTTTGCAGCCATATCGCCATACGAGCTAGGCTCTATCTTTATCGTGATATCTTTGTGCGTGATGACGACGGGATCAACCGTGATATTTATACCGCTTACTATCGTGCCGGTGCGCTCGTCGATTACGATTTTATCTAGAGCTTTATAATCCACGTCTAAATTTAACACCTTAGCGATAAACTCGACCGCGTTTGAGCCTTCCGGTTTTGATACTTTGATGGTTCTAGAGTCGATAGCCGTCGCAGTTTCGCCGCCTAGATTTAAATTTACCGCTCTTTGGATATTTGAAGCGGTGTCGAAATTCGACTCTTTAAGGCTTAAAAATATCGCTTCTTGATTATAGATATCATACGCTATCTCGCGCTCCACGATCGCGCCGCTTAGGATCGTACCCGCGGTTACGTGGTTGCCGTCCTTGCTTGCTCCGCCGCGAGACGCCGTCTTGCCGCCTATAGTTAGCGAACCTTGCGCTAAAGCGTAGATGTCGCCGTCCACGCCCTTAAGCGGAGTCATCAAAAGCGTTCCGCCCTGCAGGCTCTTTGCGTCGCCGATAGAAGATATCACGACATCAAGCTTATCGCCCTGCCTAGCAAACGGCGGTAGCTTTGCGATAACCATAACCGCAGCGGTATTTTTTGACTTGATGTCGTCGGGCTTGATTTTTACGTTCACGCTTTGAAGCATATTTGAAAGAGACTGGATCGTAAACTCCGAGCTACTGCCGTCGCCAGAGCCGTTTAGACCGACTACCAGGCCGTATCCGATCAGCTGATTTTCCCTCACGCCAACGACGTTTGCGATGTCTTTTATCTGTGCCGCAAAAGCCGATATGGCAAGGGTTAGCAAGCATGCCGCTAGTTTCATTTTCGTCCTTAAATTTGTATTTTCAAGGACAAAAAGCAATTAGTATTCCAAATTTTATGCAAGAAGTTTAAGAATAGTAGCTAAGCGAAGTATTTCCGAATTTTTTAGATTTTAAAAGCGTAAAGGCGCCGATGCTTCCCGG
>CAUQJU010000278.1:0-2854 GCA_963518005.1 uncultured Campylobacter sp. | reverse complement strand
GTAGAAGACCAAACTATCCTTTGCGTCGACGAGGACGCGCCTCAGCTAAAAGGCAAGGGTGAGAAGCTCTTTAAGAAAAACGAAGAGCCTAGCGATTTTCTAAAAAACACCATCACGGCTATCCAAAACTATAATGCCGAGCTGGCCGCGACTCAAAAAGCGCTCGAAGAAATCAAAAAGGCCGGAATTTTGATAAACAAAGAGCTAACGGTATCGGACAACGATAAAAAAATAACTCTAATAAAGGGATTTTCAGTCGTAAGTAGAAAGAAGCTAAACGAGCTTGACGACGCGACTTTGGCCGATTTTGCGAGAAAAGGCTATATTAGCTTGATAGACGCACACATCAGGAGCTTGTCGAATTTACAAAATTTGGCGGCTAAAATTTTAGAAAACGAGAGCAAAACGGCAAATGAAAATAAATGAACTAAAAGAGAGCATTAAAAAGTCCAAACGCGTAATTATTTACGCGGGACTTTTTAGTATGTTCATAAACGTCTTGATGCTGACCTCGCCTTTATACATGCTCCAGCTCTACGGCAGGGTCGTAACTTCAAGAAGTCTTGATACGTTATTTTTCCTAACCCTTATCGTTATATTTTTATATCTTTGTATGGCGCTTTTTGAAATTTTACGTTCGAGGATACTCGTAGTATTTTCAAATCAACTCGATCTTAGGCTATCAGAGCGCGTTTATGATGCGATATTTAAGCTCTCGGCCAGGCAGCCTGGCAGAGTCTCGTCTCAGCCGATGAGAGATTTAAATACGATAAAGCAGTATCTTAGCGCAAACGGCGTATTTGCCTTTTTAGACGCTCCGTGGCTACCTTTTTATATCCTTATACTATTTTTCTTTCACCCTTATTTTGGATATTTTAGTATCGTAGCGGCGATTATTTTATTTGCGCTTGCGCTTTTAAACGAGGGCGCGACCAAAGACGGACTAAAAAGGTCAAACGACGCTTTTAACGCCGAGACTCGCTTCGTGGACTTAAATTTACGCAACTCCGAAGTCATCCAAGCGATGGGAATGAACGGAAATTTAAAGAAAATTTGGCATAAAAAGCACAACGAATTTTTAGAAGCCCACTCCGAGTCTAGCGTAAAGGCCGGAATGTACGCAAACATAAGTAAGGTTTTTCGCGTAGTTTCCCAGTCGCTTATGCTAGGTCTTGGCGCGTATTTAGTCGTTTTGCAGGAAGTAAATCCGGGAATGATGATCGCAGGCTCCATCATCATGGGCCGCGCGCTAGCCCCGCTTGATATCTTGATCTCAAGCTGGAAAAGCTATAAAAATACGAAAGAAAGCTATGCTAGACTTTCGCAGTTTTTAGAAGATTTCCCGGCGGATAACGAAAAGCTTAAGCTTCCGGATCCGCAGGGCGATATATTCTTAGAAAGCATAAGCCTAGTGCCGCCTCACGGCAAAGCGCCTACCTTGATGGGGATAAATTTCGAACTAAAAAGCGGCGATATGTGCGCTATCATCGGTCCAAGCGCGGCGGGCAAAAGCTCGCTTGCTAGAGCGATGCTAGGCGTTTGGCCGGTATTTCACGGCGTAGTGCGTATAGACGGAGCCGACATCACGCAGTATAACAGCGATCATTTAGGACGGTTTGTCGGGTATTTGCCGCAAGACGTCGAGCTTTTTGAAGGAAATATCGCCGAAAATATAGCGAGATTCGGCGAACTTGACAGCGAAGCGATCGTTCGCGCGGCAAAGCTAGCCAATGTCCACGATATGATATTAAATTTACCCGACGGCTACGAAACTAAAATCGGTATCGGCGGCGCGAGCCTAAGCGGCGGCCAGCGTCAAAGAGTCGCTCTAGCTAGAGCGCTTTATAAAGAGCCTAAGATGATCGTGCTAGACGAGCCTAACGCCAGCCTTGACGAAGAGGGCGAGAGAGCGCTTTTTGCCGCGCTTTCCAGTATGAAAGGCAAAGCTACTATCGTGCTAATAACCCATAAGCTAAATATCTTAAATTTAGTGGATAAAATCGCGGTATTAAACGGCGGTAGATTGATGTATTTCGGAGCCAGAGACGCCGTACTCGCCGAGCTTAACAAAGCCAACGCGCAACAAGCTCAAGTGCAGCAAAAACAAAACCGCCCAAGCATAAGCCTTGACGATTCGGAGGAATAAATGATACTTAAGAGTGAAAAAGGCACGGTAAATTTCGGCATTTTCGTTATATTTATGCTCGTGGGAGTTTTTGGGATATGGCTAGGTATGGCGCCCCTAAATAGCGCTGCTGTAGCCGTAGGCAAGATAAACGTCGTAAGCAACAAAAAAATCATCCAGCACTTGGAAGGCGGCGTCGTAGATAAAATTTTCGTCAAAGACGGAGACGTAGTCAAAGCAGGCGATCCGCTAGTGGAGATAAAAAACGTAGCGCTGCAAAGCGAGATAGGTATCGTTAGGGCAGACTATCTACGCACTAGCGCCATAGTTTCTAGGCTAGAAGCGCAAAAAGACGATGCTAGCGAGATCAAATTTAGCGACGACATAAAGCAAATAAGCGGCTATGAAGAGGTCGCTAACGGCCAGATTAGTATATTTAACGAGCAAAAAAAGCTGCTCGATAACGAAAAAACTATCTTAAAACAGCGCATAAAGCAGCTGGAAAATCAAATCCAGGGCGCAAAAGCCATAATGAGCGCTAAAAAAGACCGTATCGCTTCTTTAAACGAAGAGATAAGGGAGTGGGAAAGGCTTTTTAAAGAGCAATTAGCCGATAAAGTCAGACTTCGCGACCTAAATAGAGAAAAAACCGCGGTTGAGGGCGAACTAGCTGCCGGTACCGCCGAGATCGCAAGGCTAGGCGTTCAGATAAACGAGACGCAAGGGCAG
>CAUQJU010000277.1:0-2862 GCA_963518005.1 uncultured Campylobacter sp. | reverse complement strand
ATTTCCTCACGAGAGCGACAAGTTCCCGTTGACCCAGGATTATGCCGCACTGCACGGAGCCAAAGAGCTTGTCGCCGCTAAAGCTAACAAGCGAGGCCTCTTTTAGATTTTTTAGATTGGGCTCGTTGCGCTCGAGGCCGTAGGGCAGCTCGCCGTAAAATCCACCGCCAAGATCAAAATAATCAATCAAATTTCGCTCTCTTGCCAGCGCGCTAAGATCCGGCATCGCTACCTCCTCGCTAAAGCCAACGATATCGAAATTTGATCTATGCACCTTTAAAATCAGCTTTGAGTTTTCGTTTACCGCGTCCTCGTAGTCGCGCAGGTTGGTTTTATTCGTCGTGCCCACTTCGCGCAGGATAGCGCCCGAGTTTGCCATGACTTCTGGCACGCGAAAGCTCCCGCCGATCTCGACTAGCTCGCCTCTGCTGATGATAGCTTCGCCGCCTTTTGAGAAGGTATTTAGCACCAAAAATACCGCACTTGCGTTGTTATTTACTATGACGGCGTCCTCAAATCCGAAAAGCTCCGCGAGCAGCCCGCCCACGTAGTCGTAGCGGTTTGAGCGGCCGCCCTTTTCGACGCTGTATTCGAGGTTTGAATACCCCGTGATCACGGGCGCGGCTCGGCGTAAAATTTCGGGATCGATCGCGCTGCGTCCGAGGTTTGTATGGATGATGACGCCGGTTGCGTTTATCAGGCTACGCAGGCTCAAATTTGACGCCTTTTCGTATCTTGCGAGCGTGTTTTGGACGATGGCGTCAAGCCCCGGGCAGTTTTTGCCGCCTAAAATTTGAGCGCGAAGGCTCTCTAGCTCGGCCCTAGCGACTTTGGTTAGCAAGCTAATATCAAGCCCGAAAAATCGCTCGTTTTTTATAAATTTATCTATCTGCGGAAGTTTTCGTAGTTCGTTCAAATTAGCTCCTAGTAAATTTGTGTTACCGAGCGCGATTTTAGCATAAAATTGGATAAATCTAATCTTATTAAAAAAAATAAATGTAAAAATTCAGAGCCTATTAATGCCTTTAGTATTAAAATGCGCTCAATTTTGATAACGCGTAGCGCGGGGAGAAAATCATGAAAGAATTCGGTTTTTACAACGATTTTGACGAGAATTTGATGCTAAACGAGCAGATCGAGATAAACGGCGAAGGCGACTATCTCGTCTCAAATTCGCCCAAACTAAAATCAAGCGTCGTAGCGCCTGAGATAAATTTTTATCTAAAAAATACCGCCGACTCGGTGCTAGATAAGGCCAAAAACACGCTTTTGCTTTATGAGGCTAGAGCTAGCGCCTTTGATCTTGCGCGCGACATCGACTATGAAAAGCAAGTCGGCAAAAACGTCGTGATCGTTAGCAACGGCGGACGCGAAAATTTGGCGAATTTGCTAAAGGCTAAAGGCTTTAAAACCATCGAGCTAACGCATTTTGAGATCAAATTCGTCTACGGCGCCGCAGGCGAGCTAAGCGTGCTAGTACTGCGCCCGGACGGCGAGTTTGAGGTGGACTGCGACTTTTTCCTCGTCGAAAACGCACGCGAATACATGCTAAAGCAAAGCGGCTGCTACGAAATCGCGGGTAAAAGCGACGACGAGATCGCCGCCATGCTAGACGCGCAAAGCCCGAAATTTAAATTTAAAAGCCACGTCCACTACGACTCCACGATCTGCCAGTACCACGAGCGCAGACACGAGATCTGCGGCAGATGCGTCGAGGCCTGCCCTACGGTAGCGATCCTAAAAGAGGACGAAACCAAGCACCTAGTTTTTTCTCACATCGACTGCATAAACTGCGGCGGCTGCGTGAGCGTATGCCCTAGCGGCGCGCTTGATTACTCCGATATGCCGCGAAACTCGTTTGCCGAGACGGCCAAACTCTACCGCGGCAAGATCGCGCTAGTCGTGCCCGCAAAGGCGAATTTAGAAAACTTAAACCTAAATTTACCCGCAAACGTGCTGCCTTTTGCCGTGAGCGGCGAGAGATTTTTGAGCGAGACGCATCTGCTCACGCTACTTCAAGAAAGCGGCGCGCAGATCGTGATCTACGAGCAAAATATCGGCAAAGGCACCAAAGACGCGGTGGATATCGTAAATCAAATTTACGAGCTTAAATTTAACGAAAAAGCCGTCCTCGTCGCAGGGAACGAAGACAAGCTAAAAAGCGCCCTATCTCAGGCCAAATTTATCGAGGGCTCGCAGCACTCCATCGCCGAGTACGCACTGCCTAAGCGCGAGATTTTCGCCAAACGCCTAGAGTGGCTTGTGGGCGATCAAAATTTAGGCTCCGTTAGCACCACCGAGCTCATCAGATACGTCCGCGTCGAGATAAATCAAGACACCTGCACGCTGTGCCTAAGCTGCGTGGGAGCGTGCAACGTCGCTGCACTAGTTGCGGACAAGAAAACAAACTCCATCGTCTTTAACCCAAGCGTCTGCACCGCGTGCGGATACTGCGAGCTTAGCTGCGCGGAAAAAGACACGATATTTTTACGCCCCGGCAAGATCGATCTGGAGCCTAGTTTCTTTACCTTTAGCGAGCTAGCCAGAGACGAACTTTTCGCCTGTATCGAGTGCGGCAAGGAGTTTGCGACCAAAAAGGCCGTCGAGAAGATCGCCTCGATCATGGCGCCTAAATTTAACGGCGACAAAGCCAAGCTAAAGACGCTGTACTGCTGCTCGGACTGCAAAGCCAAAGTGATGATAAAAGCGCAAATGGATCAAATGAGAGAAGAGGTTTTAAATGGATAATAACTTAACCAAGGCGCGCGCGTATTTTTACGAGTTTTTGGCCTATCCGCTGTTTTTTCACGAGCACGGCGGTAAATTTGACCGCTGGCGCGAGCAGCTAGCCTACCTAGCGAC
>CAUQJU010000276.1:0-2868 GCA_963518005.1 uncultured Campylobacter sp. | reverse complement strand
CCGGCGAGCTACGCGGCCGACAACACCAGCGCGTTGCTATCGCCCCCGCGCTTGCGCTAAGTCCTAAAATTTTACTCTCCGACGAGGCGACCTCGGCGCTTGATCCAAATACGACGAATTCGATACTAGAGCTTTTAAAACAGATCAATCAAACGCTAAATATCAGCGTCGTTTTGGTCACGCACGAGATGGAGGTCGTAAAAAGTATCGCGCGCCGCGCCGTACTGCTAGAAAGCGGCAAGATAATCGGCAGCGGCACGATCGAGGAGCTATTTTTAAAACCCGACGAAAAGATGAAAGAATTCCTCGGCGAGGATGAAATTTTGCCGAGCGAGGGCGTAAATATCAGGCTCTTTTTCCCGAAAGAAGTCGCACAAAACAGCATCATCACGCACATGGCGCGCACGCTAAACATCGACTTTAACATCGTCTGGGGCAAGCTTGAGAAGCTAAACGAAAACGTACTTGGCTCGCTCGTCATCAACGTCGATCCAAAAGACGAGGCGCGCGTGACCGAGTACATCAAGCAAAGCGGCGTATTGTGGGAGGTGGCGTGATGTTTGGCATAGATTTTTCTAAATTTCCCGACGTTTTCGAGCGCATTTTACTTCCTGCTATCGGCGAGACGCTTTATATGAGCGTGGTTTCGACGCTTTTAGCGTTTCTCATAGGCCTAGTGCCGGCTATCTTGCTCGTTCTTTCGGCGCAGGACGGCCTTAAGCCAAACAAACCGCTATTTATCGCGCTTGATATCACGGTAAATACGCTAAGAAGCTTTCCATTTATCATCCTCATCATCGTGCTTTTCCCGCTCACGCGCCTGATCGTAGGCACCAGTATCGGCACTAGTGCGGCTATAGTTCCGCTTACTATCGGTGCGGCGCCGTTTATCGCTAGGCTCATAGAAAGCGCACTAAAAGAGGTCGATAAAGGCATTATCGAGGCTGCTAGAAGCTTTGGTAGCTCAAATTTTCAGATTATTTTTAAGGTGATGTTCGTAGAGGCGCTGCCCGGCATCGTGGCTTCTATCACGCTCACGCTTATCGTTATCATCGGCTTTTCGGCGATGGCAGGCGCGGTCGGCGGCGGCGGACTGGGATCTGTCGCGATAAACTACGGCTATCAGAGATTTCGCCCCGATATCATGCTTTATACCGTCGTGATTTTAATCATAATGGTTCAAATTTTCCAATCATTAGGAAATTTTATTTATAAGATCACAAAGAAATGATTTTTGCGTCTGATTTTATTTTCTTTTAAACTTTTTTTGCATAAAATCCCGAAATTAATTTTACAAAGAAAGGATAGAAAATGAAATCAGATATGTGCGAAATGCGTCGCTTCACTCAACTTAAGTCGTCGAAAGACTAACGCTAAGCGCAAAATTTCTTTTTAAGCGCTTAGTTTCGCTAAGCATTTAAAAAGAAATTTAAGCCTCCGCTCATATCCTTTTTTAAATGCTAGCCAAATTTTAAAAAGGATATAAAATGAAAAATCTACTCAAATACTCTCTAGTCGCTCTAAGCCTAACGGTCGCCGCAAATGCAGCCGAGAAAATCGTCGTAGGCGCTACGCCGGTTCCGCATGCTGAAATTTTAGAAGTCGTAAAACCTATCCTTGCAAAAGACGGCTTTACTCTTGAGATCAAAGAATTTAACGACTACTCTACTCCAAATTTAGCTACCGAGGACGGCGATCTAGACGCTAACTACTTCCAGCACCTACCGTATCTTGAGGAATTTAACAAAAACAAAGGCACTCATCTAGTTAAAACCGTAGGCGTTCACCTCGAGCCTATGGGCGTTTACTCTAAAAAGATAAAAGATATCAAAGAGCTAAAAGACGGCAGCACCGTAGCTATACCAAACGATCCGACAAACGAGAGCCGCGCGCTTGACGTGCTAGCTAGCGCAGGTCTTATCAAGCTAAACGACAACCCTCTAAAAACACCGCTTGATATCACGGAAAACCCAAAAAAGCTAAAATTTGAAGAGATCGAGACCGCTCAAGTTCCTCGTACGCTAGATGACGTCGCCATCGCCGTTATCAACACGAACTACGCTCTAAACGCCAACCTAAACCCGACTAAAGATGCGCTCGTGCTTGAGAGCAAAGATAGCCCATACACCAACTACGTCGTGGTCAAAGTCGGCAACGAAAATAGCCCGAAAGTCAAAGCTCTAGACAAAGCCGTCACAAGCCCGGAGGTAAAGAAATTTATCGAGGAAAAATATAAAGGCGCGATAATCCCGACGTTTTAATCAAATTTAGCCCTGCCCGCTCAAATTTAGCGGCGCGGGCAAATTTAACGAAACGACGAATCCAAATTTAGTTTAGAGACCGCTCTTAAAACAAAACGGCGTAAAAGCTTTTACCTTTTTAGCGCCGTTTTTATCAAAAAAAGGAATGATAATGCAATTTTCAAAAATACTTCTGGGCGCGCTTTTAGCTAGCGGCCTGTATGCTAGCGACAAAACCATCACCGTAGGCGCATCTCCCGTGCCACACGCCGAGATTTTAGAAGAGGTCGTAAAGCCGATCTTAGAAAAAGAGGGCTACAAGCTCGACGTCAAAATCTTTAACGACTACGTGATCCCAAACATCGCCGTCGAAAACGGCGAACTCGACGCCAACTACTTCCAAGGCCTGCCGTATATGAAGTCGTTTAACAAAGATAAAGGCACTCACATCGTGCCGACCGTGGGCGTTCACGTCGAGCCTATGGGCGCGTATTCTAAAAAGATACCAAGCCTCGACGAGCTAACAGACGGCGATATTATCGCTATCTCCAACACCGCCGCAGACTCGACGCGCTCGATAAATTTGCTCGAGAAAGCCGGCATCGTAAAGGCTAAAGAGGGCGAATAC
>CAUQJU010000275.1:0-2871 GCA_963518005.1 uncultured Campylobacter sp. | reverse complement strand
GCTTTTGCCAAGCGTTTATGAGCGAGCTATACCGCCACATCGGCAACACCGTGGACGTGCCCGCAGGCGACATCGGCGTTGGCGCGCGCGAGATCGGCTATATGTTTGGGCAGTATAAAAAGCTCACGGGCAGATTTGACGGCATACTAACGGGCAAAGGCCTAAACTGGGGCGGCAGCCTAGCGCGCACGGAGGCAACCGGATACGGGCTGGTATATTTTACGCAAAATATGCTGCAAAAAGCTGGCCTTGGACTAGAGGGCAAAAAGTGCAGCATAAGCGGTAGCGGAAACGTCGCCATATACACGGTAGAAAAGCTCTATCAAGTAGGCGCGCTGCCTATCACGGTTTCTGATTCAAACGGATACGTTTACGACGCAGAGGGCATCGATCTAGCCGTACTTAAAGAGCTAAAAGAGGTCAAACGCGCGCGCCTTAGCGAATACGTCAAATTTAGACCGAACGCAAAATACGTAAGCGTGAGCGAGTACAAAGAGGGCAGAAACGGCGTGTGGGACGTACCGTGCGACGGGGCTTTCCCGTGCGCGACGCAAAACGAACTGCACCTAGCCGACATCAAGATGCTCTACGCTAACGGCTGCCGCTTCGTCGCCGAGGGGGCAAATATGCCAAGCACGCTTGATGCGATAAATTTCATGCTAGCGCAAAAGGATTTTTACTTCGCTCCGGCAAAGGCGGCAAACGCGGGCGGCGTGGGCACGTCTGGCCTAGAAATGATGCAAAACGCCGGCATGACCGCATGGAGCTTTGAAAAGGTGGATCATAGACTGCACGGCATAATGAATCATATCTTTGAGCTTAGTTACGAGACTAGCAAGGAGTTTGGCGACGAGGGAAATCTGGTGCTTGGCTCAAATATCGCGGGCTTTCGCAAGGTGGCCGATGCGATGATAGATCAGGGATACGTGTAAATTTGCCCTTAAAGGCTCGTTTTGTTGCACTTTTGCAAACGAGCCTTTTTGGAGGGATTTTGCTTCGCTTTAGCAAGACCGCTTTAACGAAGCAAATTTTAATCATTTCCGGCGCGCAACGCGGGGGAAAACAAAAGCCGCCCAAATTTACAAGCTTTAAATTTAACGCCGAATTTACTAAAGGCGCAAACCCGTAGCCGTCAAATTTACAGAGCCGCGCCGACTAAAACGCGCCAAGGCTTGGTTAAATTTTATCGGCCTTAAATTTGAGCTAAATTTGAGAGCAAATTTTACCAAACAACAAGGCGAGCGGGAGTAGTCAAATTTGCAAGGCAGATACAAGCCTCACGCCTGCGACAAATTTATCCGCCCGCCGCGTATCCCTGCCTGCGCTATTTTTGATTTTACGTAGCGCAAATTTATGCCGCTGCTTGCTAGTATTTAGCGCTCACAGCGGATGCGTCAGGCAGCACTTTCTAGTTACTTGCTCGATGTACTCTACGCTCAAATTTAGCCCGTAAAGCTTGCTTAGATGCTCGCTTTCTATGATTTCATCCACGCTGCCAAAAGCCACCTCGCCCCCGCCTTTAACCAGCGCCACGTAGCCGCCTAAAAGTACGGCAAAATCGGGATTGTGAGTCGTTAGCACGATGGTGTAACCTTGCTCTTTTAGCTGCTTAACTGTGCGTAGGAATTTATACTGATTGCCAAAGTCCAGCGCCGAGGTCGGCTCGTCGAACACGATGATCTGCGGCTTTGTAGCCATCGCGCGCGCGATCGAGCACATCTGCTTTTGCCCTCCGCTCATCTGAGTTATAAATTTATCCTCAAGGTGCGTGATCTCAAGCTTTGCGGTAAATTCCTTCGCTATCGCCGTATCCTCCTCGCTAGGCCGCGCAAAGATACCCAGATGCGCCGCTCGCCCCATCGTGATAAACTCAAGCCCCGTGTAGTCGTACTCGCAGATCTCGCTTTGAGCTACGTAGACCATGATTTTGGCGCGCTCTTTGTTGCTAAGCTCGGCGCTATTTTTGCCGCTGAGCCAAACTTCGCCCGAGTGAGGCGCCTGCGTGCCGCTGATTAGGCTTAGCATGGTCGATTTGCCCGCGCCGTTTCGCCCTAGTATGGTTAGGATTTCGCCTTTGCCGACGCGTAAATTTACGTTTTCTAGCCTACCGGCGCCGTTTGGATAGGCGAAATTTAGATTTTTTACTTCTAACATCACGCGACCTTTTTGTTTCGCCAGAGAACCCAGACGAAAAATATCGTGCCGATAAAGCCCGTAAGTACGCCCAGAGGCACCTCGCGCACGCTGGTCGTGCGCGCTAGGGTATCGACGAATAGCAAAAATATCGCCCCCATAAATATACTAGCAGGCAGGCTGCGGACGTTGTTTGCGCCAACCAGCATACGCGCCAGGTGGGGCATCAGCAGCCCCACCCACGCCACGATACCGCTCACGCACACGCTGCATGCCGTTAGCAGCGTCGCGCAGACGATGATGACGCCGCGCTCGAGCGTTACGTTTACGCCAAGTCTTGCCGCACTCTCGTCGCCTAGCGAGAGTAGGTTTATCCTCCAGCTCATCGCTACGAGCAGCACCGCGCAGGCTATCATCACGGGCGCGATAAATTTGAGATTATCCGCGTCGATCTTGGCTAGACTGCCTAGCTGCCAGTAGACGATGTCCGGTAGCTTGGTCTCTGGGTCGGCGACGTATTTTAAAAAGCCGATAACAGAAGCCATCAGACCGCTAACGATGATACCTGAGAGCACCAGCATCAGCGTGCTAGAGCGCCCCATCAGGCGAGGTATAGATAGCGTCATGCCTACGGCCGCGAGCCCGCTAACAAAGGCTAACGCCTGCACCCAAAAAAGAGGCATATCAAACATGATCGCAACCGCGGCACCGACGCAAGCTCCAGCTGAAACGCCCAGC
>CAUQJU010000274.1:0-2879 GCA_963518005.1 uncultured Campylobacter sp. | reverse complement strand
GCGTGATACCGTGCATAGCTAGGGCCGCCTGGGCTGCGGCTAACAGAGCGTTTGCGCCTTCTTGCGGAGCGCCCGCCGCGTGAGCCGATCTGCCTATGAAATTTACGTCGAATTTCGACGTCGCAAGAAGCTTGTTCGTACCGCAGATGATGCCGCCGCTAGTCTTTGCCTGAAAGCCGATGTGGCCGCCCAGCAGGTAGTCCACGCCATCTAGCACGCCTGCTTGCTCCATCGGCACGGCACCTCTGGTGCCCTCTTCGGCGGTTTGAAATATAAATCTAAATTTGCCCTTAAAGTCGTCCAAATTTTGCGCGATGAGTTTAGCCATCGCTAGGCCGATCGTGATGTGCCCGTCGTGCCCGCAGGCGTGCGTGATGCCGTCTATATCGGCTCTAAAGCCCTCTTTAAACGGCCTGTGCGCCTCATCCTTGCTCTCGGTCACGTCCACGCCGTCGATGTCGAATCTAAACGCAAGCGTCTTGCCCGGCTTGCCCGTATCAAGCTCGGCCACCACGCCGGTTAGCCCATCCTCCATCACGGGTAAAAACTCGCGCTCGTCGGCGCTTAGCAGGTTTTTTGCGCGCTCGAGATACTTCTCTTTATCTTTCTCGCTGCCTAGCCCTGCTCTAGCTTCCGGTTTCATTATCTCGCGTCCCATTTTTAGGCTATAGCCGAGCTTTTTTAGCTCGCTAGCGATCTTTGCCGTCGTAAAAAACGTGAAAAATCCGGTTTCGGGATGCGAGTGAAAAAACCGCCTATTTTTTACCATTTCGTCTTTTAGCGCTTCGACTTTTGCTGCTACCTCGTCCATTTTTGCTCCTTAAAATTAAAATTTTATTATTTTTCTTAAGGCTAGATTATACATAAAGATTAATTTTAAAAGCTTAAATTTGAGCCCAATAATGATAAATTTAATGCTGTTTGGCGTAAATTTGATTTTTTGCCAGTGAATACTTTGGTCGTTTTTTAAACCGTGATTTGCACCAAAGCGGTGCGGGTAATGCGAGGTAAATTTATATTTTTGCGGAGCGTTGTTTAGATAAATTTAGGGCGTTAAATTTGAGTTCAAATTTATAATGTCGTCAAATTTGAACTCAAATTTAAAAAACAAGACAAAGAGGCAAATTTGACTTCGGTCGCCGTGCAGACCGACTAGCCGTAAAACAAACTCCGCACAAAAGCTCAAATTTACCCTTCAAGCATCCTATTTTAAGCTACCTTTTAGCTTCATTATCCGCTCGTAGGATTCCTCGATACGCTCTTTTGGTATCTGCTTGGCGCCCACCGCGTCCACGACTAGCTGAGTGACGAGCTCTGCGGTTCTGCGCCCGTCTATCTTGTAGTCGCTAAAGAGCATCACGTCGCCACCTGCGTTGATAAAGTTTATTATCTTTTCTTGCAGCGTAAAGTCCTTTAGTCCGCCCATAAGCATGTCGTCGCTAATGACTACGCCGTCAAATTTTAGCTCGCCGCGCAGCAAGCCATCGATGATCGCCGGCGAGAGCGAGGCCGGCAGCTCGGCGTCGCGCTGCATGAGGTAGATGTGGCCGACCATTATCATTTTAGCTTCGTTTTTGCGAACCGCGTCAAAATACGGTTTAAGCTCGCCGTAGTCGAAATTTTCTATCACGACCTTTGCCGTGTGGCTGTCGGCCTCGACGTTGCCGTGGCCCGGGAAGTGCTTCATCGCAGCTATCACGCCGCGGGACTGCGAGGCTCTCATAAACTCGCTCGCATACAGCGAAACCTCGTCTATATCGGTGCTAAACGCCCTGCCGCGCGAGCCGATGATGGTGGATTTTGGATTTAGCACGTCGACTACGGGAGCGAAATTTACGTTTACGCCGACGTCTTTTAGCTGCTGCGCCATCTTGCCGTAAAGCTCGCCAGCAGCGCCTAGATCAAGCGTTTTTGCCACTTTTTGCGCCGAGATAAAGGTCTCAAAATCTTCTTTATCCTTAAATCTCGTGACCCGTCCGCCCTCCTCGTCGATAGCGATAAAAATGCCCTCTTGAGCCTCTTTAAATGCGCTTGTTAGCGCCGTGAGGTTCTTTTTGTCCGAGATGTTTTTACCAAGCAGCATCACGCCGCCAAAACGCTGATATTTAGCCTCCGAGACGGCTTCTTTGGCGGTTTTGGGATCAGAGCCGTTGAAGCCGACCATTATCATTTGGGCTATCATTTTGCGAAGCGTCGGTTTTTCTTGCATTTGCGGCGCGGCGTTTAGCGCAGTCGGCAAACCCGCGAAAAATAGCGCCGAAAAAAGCACGGCGATAAATTTTTTCATATTTTTCCTTTTTTTGTTTTTGCGGATTTTACACTATTTTAGATAAATTTAAGGACTCTTGCGCGATTTGGCGCAAGCTTGTAGTTTTCGCGGGTCGGTCGCCGTAAAATTCCGGCTAACGTTAATAAAATATTTTGGTATGTGATTTGTGAAAATTTGAGATTTTGGGGTAAAATTTATATTAAAAATCTTTTTATTTTGTTTTTGTTTTATTTATTTTACTATTGCGACGTAGCGCGGATAGGCTGAGAGCAAATTTATGCTATGCAAAAATCTGCTCCCCAAGGCGCTTGCAGTCTAATCCGCAGCGTAGCAGCCGAACAAATATCTTTAAACGATAAATTTATAAAAAGAGCTGATTTAGCAGCGAGCAAGATTTGCTATTGGTTAAATTTATATTTGCGCTTATCGCGCAGAAAATATATACCTGACGTAAAAATTAGCGCGCCAAATTTGGCCGAAAACGCGCCTACATAAAGCTCGGCGCGTCGTTTGAAAAAAGGATCAGATCGCCGGCTTTGGTGTTTTGCGCTAGGGCTTCTTGTATTTTTGATTTGTCCTTGATGACGATGACTTTTGGCCTGCTTAGGTG
>CAUQJU010000273.1:0-2879 GCA_963518005.1 uncultured Campylobacter sp. | reverse complement strand
CGAGATGATCGTGGTGCAACCTTAAGTTCAGCTCGAATTTATTCGTTCCGTCCTCTTCAAAAGCAAGAACTAAACCGAATTTTTGTAAAAAATTTAAAAACTGATATATCGCCGTTAGGCTCAAATTTCGTCTAAATTCGCTTTTGATCCTCGTTTTTATCTGGCTTGCGCTAAGATGCTCGTCGCTAGAAAATAAAATTTTTAAAATTTGCTCTTTAGCGGCGGAATTTTTATATCCGCAATCTCGTAAAAACTCTAAAAATTTCATATAAAAATTATCAAAATTGTGCATTTATAGCCGCTTTGCCTTATAAAAATAGGTTCTAATTATAGTAAAATAAGCTGATAATGCGATAAATTTAAGACTAATTCTCAAAAAATCAAGATTTTGGCTAAGCGATTATAAAGGTTATTTTGGCATAATTCCGCAAATTTTTTAAAAGGGCGACTATGACGTACGACGAGCTAGAGCTTGAGGCTGTTTTGCTGGAGGTTTTGGAAAATCGAGGCAATTTTGAATCGCTTGACGACGAGGAGCTTTTCGAGCTTATAGAAGAGGTTGCGAAATACACCGACGGCGATTATGAAGAAGCGTTTGAATATATGACTCAGTTTTCGCCGATCAACAAAAAAAGGTTCGTTTCTCTTTATACGGTTTAGCCAAACGGCTAAACCGAGTTTTTCTTATTTTTTATACTGAAAAAATTTATTCGCTATTTCTTGAAGCTTTTTTGTGTACCTAGACTCTTTAGGCGAGTTGTTATAAATATCTTCCATATCATACATTCTATCGTAATAATCAAACGTAGCTTGCTTATCGACGACTATCAAAGAGGTATTTATGCTAACTCCGACAAAAAGCCCTCTGCTTTTGCCTCTTTCCGTAGCCCAAGCCGAAATTTCGGGCAAATCAGTCATAACTCCCGCTTTTTCGCCTGCACCGAGTATCACTGCATCGGCGCTTAGATCGATTTGTCCTTTTCCGTTTAGTAGTCCTGCGTACGATCTTCTTGATTTGATTAAAATAATTAGGTCGGTTGATTTATATCCCGCCTGCAAACCGATGCCGCCGCCTTTAAAGCTAACGAATATCGGGCTACTCCATTCATTATCGTCGTTTCTACCGATAAAGATACCGTCGCCTGAATGCGTAGTAGCTATCAGGCCTCCGCTTACCATCTCAGGGATAATGATTATACCCTTAACTTCGCTCGTATCCTTTGTATTTAGCAGTTTTTGAGTGCCTAAGTCGTTTAGGATATCAAGCGACGTCCTAACCTTTTGATTTTGCGTAAAATCAGCATAAGCAAGCTGCGTAAGTAGCAGCGCGCAGGTTGCAAGCTTTAAAAACTTTTTCATTTTTATTTCCTTTTTTGTAAAATTTACCCGCTATTATAGTATTTTTTTATTAAATTTAAAAAATGTTCGTTAAGCTTACGCAAAAAGGAGTTAAATGAAAAAGATTATTTTGGCGGTTTTGCTCTGCCTAAATTTAAGCGCAAAAGCGCAGAGCGGCGCGTCCGGCGAAGCTCAGACGATCGTAAACGGCGATGTCGAGATAGTACAGGTGGAGGCTAAATTTGCCGGAAATTTAAGCATTGGCGGCAAGAAAAAGCGCTGGCTTAGCGTGCCCGGGGATGAAAATTTAAAATTTGCCCTCGTTTCCGCAGGATACCGTCAAAAGGGCGAAATAAAGCTAGTAAACGGGCTTAAAAGCGGCGATGAGACGATAGTTTTTAAGATCGTAGAGGGCGAATATAAAAAAGAAAAAATAACCGTCGAAGACAGCAAAGTAACGCCGCCCAAAGACGTGCTAAAGCGTATCGAGGAGGAGCGCGAGGAAGCAAATAAAATCTATGCCACGGCTAATGCCGGGTTAAAATTTAACTCCAAATTTATCCTACCGATGAGCTCGGCGGTTACGAGTCCGTTTGGTACCGCGCGCGTGTTTAACGGCACCTTAAAGAGCTATCACGGCGGCACGGACTTTAGGGCCGCAGTCGGCACGTCCGTGATCGCCGCAAACGACGGCGTAGTCGCCATCGCAAAAGATCGCTACTACGCTGGCGGATCGGTTGTGATCGATCACGGCGAGGGCATTTACACGCAGTACTATCATCTAAGCGTGCTAAACGTCAAAGTCGGACAAAGCGTCAAAAAGGGCGACATCATCGCGCTTAGCGGCGCTAGCGGACGAGTGAGCGGGCCGCACCTACACTTTGGCGTGATCGCCGGCGGCGTGCAGGTAAATCCGATAAATTTCGTCAAAAAAATCAACGAAATTTTAAATTAACATTTTTTTCACGACTTTTCTTTAAACTTCGCTTATCTTTTTGAAGGAGAGAAAATGAAAAAAGTAGTTTTGATTAGTATGTTAGTTGCAGGCGGGCTTTTTGCCGCGTCGCTTGAAAAAAGCACGAACGACGAGCTTTATAAAATGGTCGCAAATGCTGACGCTAAAACGCTTAGCGAGGTAGCATTTGAGATAGATAAGCGCGCGGGCAAGCTAAAATTTGAAGCCAAAGAGGCCAAACGCGGGCTAAAAACCGAAATCAGAAAGAAGCTTGATGCGATGAGTATCGCCGATAAAGAGGCGTTTATGCGCGAGTTTAGAAACGGCTATAACGCCCAAGTTGGCGCGCTAAGCGTGGCGGAGGCCAAAAAGCTTGATATCGAGCTAAAAGACGATGACGACGATGATTTTCACAAGAAATTTAAGCACGATTTTAAGGGCGGATTTATAAAAGATAAAGACGGCAAAGGTCCTCATATGCCGCAAGGTAAAGAGTAAATTCGGCCTTTTTAGGCTTTGCGGGGCGGGTTTTCTTTAAATTTACGCGAAAATTTGCTCCGTTTTTTACAAAATTTAAGCACTTTGG
>CAUQJU010000272.1:0-2885 GCA_963518005.1 uncultured Campylobacter sp. | reverse complement strand
CGCGCCGTATTCGCGCTTAGCGTCATGCTCACGCTCTCAAGCTCGCTCATCTTATACCTATCCTGCCCGTCGATAACCAGCACCGCCGCGCTTGCGGTTTTAAATTTGATCTCAAATCCGCGCGGAAGCACGACCGGACGCTGCGTGAGAGAGTGCGAACAAACGGGCGTAACCAAAAACACCTCGCTCAAAGGATAGGTTATCGCCCCGCCCGCGCTCATGTTGTATCCGGTTGAACCCACGGGCGTAGAGACGATGACGCCGTCGCCAAAATACGCGTTAAAGTATTTTTCGTTCCAAAAAGCCTCCACGTGGGTCATGGAGCCAACCTTTTCGCCCACGATTACCGCGTCGTTAAATGCGATCTTGTGCAAAATTTCCCCACTTTTTTTGTGCAAAAAAACGTCAAGCATAAAAGGGGTCTCGACCTCAAATTTGCCCTCGAAAAACTCGGCGAAAAATTTCTCGCATTCATTCATCGTGATATCGGTCAAAAATCCCAGCCTGCCCGCGTGTATGCCTAGCACGAAAGGCGAAATCTCGGCCGCGCTTCTACAAAGCGAGATGATCGTGCCGTCGCCTCCGAGCGAGATCAAAAAATCGCACTCTGTAGCCAGCTCGCGCACCTCAAATCCTTGCAAATTTGAGCCTTCTTTTAAATTTAGATGTTTAGCGAGCACGTTTTCAAACAAAATTTGAACGCCGTACCTAGCTAAAATCTCGCGCAAGATTCGCGCGTTTTTAACTAAATTTGCATTGATTTTTGCGACTAGGCCAACTTTTTTTACCTTAGCCGGAAGTAATAAATTCTCTTTTTTCATAGAGCGGATTTTATCACATTTTGTTTTAAAAAAGCTGGGAGCAAGCAAATTTCTAGTATAATGGGCGCGTTAAAAACAGCAAAAGGAGTGAAAATGCGTAGCCATTACTGCACTGATTTAAGCAGTGCCGACATAGGCAAAGAAGTTACGCTTTGCGGTTGGGTAAATACCTACCGCGACCACGGCGGCGTTATATTTTTGGACCTGCGCGATCGCACGGGACTGATCCAGATCGTCTGCGATCCGGCAGATAGCAAGAGCTCTCACGAGGCCGCGTCGCACGTTCGCGACGAGTACGTTCTAAGGATAAAAGGCGAGGTCCGCGCTCGCGGCGAAGGCCTGGTAAATCCGCGCCTAAAAACGGGCGAGATCGAAGTAGTCGCAAACGAAGTGATAGTAGAAAACCCGAGCGAGACGCTACCTTTCGTCATCGGCGACGAGAGCGTAAACGAGGACATCAGGCTAAAATACAGATTTTTAGACCTTAGAAACGAGAAACTTCAAAATATCTTTAAAATGCGCTCAAAAGCGGCGATCGCGGCTAGAAACAGCCTAGATAAAATGGGCTTTATCGAGTTTGAAACGCCGATTTTAACGCGTGCGACGCCGGAGGGTGCAAGAGACTATCTAGTGCCTAGCCGCGTATATCCGGGACAGTTTTACGCCCTGCCGCAAAGCCCGCAGCTTTTCAAACAGCTTTTGATGTGCTCAGGCTTTGATAAATATTTTCAAATCGCAAAATGCTTCCGCGACGAGGACTTGCGTGCCGATAGACAGCCTGAATTTACGCAGATAGATATCGAGATGAGCTTCATCGAGCAAGAAGATATCCTAAATATGGCCGAAACCATGCTAAAAGACGTATTTGCCGCATGCGGATACGATATACAAATCCCTTTCCGCCGCATGAGCTACAAAGAGGCTACCGAGAGCTACGGTAGCGATAAGCCGGACCTACGCTACAACCTAAAGATGATCGACGTTATCGACATTTTCGCGCGCTCTAGCAATGAAATCTTTAGCAAAATCGCAACCGAACCTAAGAAAAACCGCATCAAAGCGCTAAAAGTACCAAACGGCGATAATATCTTTAGTAAGCGCGAGATGAACCGTTTTGAGGAATTCGTCCGCAAATTCGGTGCTCAGGGCCTTGGCTACTTCCAGATGAAAGAGGACGGGCTAAAAGGACCGCTTTGCAAATTTTTCGAGCAAAGCGACCTTGACGAGATCGTAGAGCGCTGCGATCTAAAAGTCGGCGACGTCGTATTTTTCGGCGCTGGCAAGAAAAAAATCGTGCTTGACTACATGGGTCGATTTAGGATTTTCCTAGCCGAGCAAATGGGCATCATCGATCAAAACAAAATGGAGTTTTTATGGGTGCTTGACTTCCCGATGTTTGAGCAAAACGACGACGGTAGCTACTCGGCTATGCACCATCCGTTTACCATGCCTAAAAACATCGACGAGCCAGATCTCGAGGATATTCTATCGGTCGCTCACGACGTCGTGCTTAACGGCTATGAGCTTGGCGGCGGTAGCGTGAGGATACACAAAAACGACGTTCAGCAAAAGGTATTTAAGCTACTTGGCATCGACGAGGCCGAGCAACGCGAGAAATTCGGCTTCTTGCTCGATGCATTAAGTTTTGGCGCGCCTCCGCACGGCGGTATCGCGATCGGCTTTGACAGGCTAAATATGCTAGTAAACAAAACCAGCTCGATCCGCGACGTCATCGCCTTCCCTAAAACTCAGCGCGCTCAGTGCCCGTTAACAAAAGCGCCGAGCGAAGCTAGCGGCGAGCAGTTGAGGGAATTAGGGTTAAGGCTACGAGAAAAAGAAAAATAAGCTTGAAAGCGTCGTCTCGTGAGCGCTTTTTGTAGAGCTAGTAAAATTTCGGCTCGATGAACTATATGTTCTATCTACGCCAAAATTTTACGTCGCAACTCCAAAAATCATCTCACGACACTTCCGCTACAAATTTATTTAATTTTATTTTTTATTTTAAAGAAAAGGCGAAGTATCTTGCGATGAATTTAAATGTTGCGAAGAAATTTTCGACCGAAG